>JBILNK010000166.1:0-9565 GCA_044375105.1 Planctomycetota bacterium | reverse complement strand
CCGTGGCGCCGGCCCCGCGCGCCGGGGAGCAGGGGCGCGCGGAGCACGCGGCCCCGGCGGGACCGCGTTGAGCCGCGACCCCGAACCTCCGGAAGAAGCGCGACCGCGGCGGAATCCAAGCGCCAAGGCGCCCCTATCGACGCGGCTTCGGTCCGCCTGGGCGCGGCTGCGCAGCGTGGGTCCAGGGCCGAGCGCCGCGGCTCGCGCGGCCCCGCAGGCTGCCGCGCCGCCCCCGCCACCCGCTGCGATCCGGCGCATCGGCAGTCGGCCGCGCCTCGAGCGTGCCCTGGCCGTGCTGCTGGGCGTGCCCACGGGCCTCTTGCTCCTGGCGGTGCTGCTTTCGCGCCTGGGCGCCTTGGACCTGCCCCTGCGCGCGACCCTGGCGGCGCTCTCGGAGCGCCTGGGCGGTCGGGTCGAGCCCAGCCGGGTGCGGCTCGGGCTGTTCCCGCCGCGCCTGACCTGCGAGCGGCTCTCGCTCTCCACTCCCGACGGGGAAACCCGCCTGCTGGAACTCGAGGGGCTCGACCTGCGCGCCCTGCCGGGCGGCGCGGCCTTCTCCGCCAGCGGCGGCGCACTGCACCTGGCGCCCGCTTGGGGCCGGCTGCGGCCGGCGGCTCCGCGGGACGCGGAGCCGAAGCGCGCCGCGCCCCTCGGCTTCGGCCTGTCCCTGCGCCGGCTGCGCCTGCTGGACGGGGCGCGCGAGCTCGGCCGGGTCGACCTCTACGCGGCCCGCCGCCCCTGGCCCGCACAAGCCGGCGGCACCGGAGGCATGCGCTTCGCGGCTTCCAAGGACTCCGGCCAGGCCTTGCTGCGCTTCGAATGGGACGGCGCCGGCGCCTGGTCGCTCGAAGGCCGCCTCGCGGAACTCGAGCCCCAACCGCTGTGGCCCGAGGCCCTGCTCGGCCCCCGGCCCGGCAGCGCCCTCGCCTGGAGCGGAGGCCAGGTCGGAGCGCGCTTCGAAGCCAGCGGCTCCGGCGCCGCCTGGCAGATCGAGGGCCGAGGTCGGTTGGTGGAGTTGGACGCCGCCCACGAAGACGCCGAGCTGCGGCTCGAAGGCCTCGATTTCGACCTGGCCGCGGCGGGCATCGGCGCGCGCCTAGAAAGCCTGGATGCCTGGTCGGAGGGCCGCCTTCTGGGCCGATTGGGAGCGCAGCGCCTGCCGCTCGAATTGGAGCTCGAAGCAGAGCGCCGCGGGCCGGCGGACCCCGGCGGCTGGCGCCTTGGATTCGAGTGCCCCAGCCTGCCCGTGGGGGCCGAGTTCGGGCTCGATCTGGCGCGCCGTCTCAACGAGCGCGGGCTGGAGCGCATCGGCCGCGAGCTGGCCAACGCCTTCCAGGGACTCGACCCGGGCGGCGAGGTGCGCGCCCTGGGCGCCGCGCAGCTCGCGGGCCTGGCCGCGCCGCGCCTCGATCGGCTGGCGATCCAGTTCGAGCCCGATCGGCGCATGAGCCTGCGCTACGTCGGCTGGCCCGAGGAATCCGGCGAACGCCACGGCTTCCCCCTGCGCGCGCGCGACCTCGAAGGCCGGGTGCTGCTGGGCGTCGAGCCGCGCACCGGGCGCGGCTTCGAACTGGCTCTGATCGGGGTCCAGGCCCGGCACGCCAGCGGGGTCGTGCTGGGCAATGGCTGGATCGGCTCGCGCCTGCCGGCGGAGCGCGGGCTGCGGCGCGATCCGCGCGTGCTGCTGCGCCTGGAGGTGCCGAGCCTGGCGGTCGGACCGGAATTGTTCGAGGGCCTTGCCGGCCTGGGAGCGGGCTTCGAGCTGGAGCGCTTCCTCGAGCTGGATGCGGGCGAGGCCAGCGCCGTGGTGCGCCTGGACGGCACGCGCCAAGCCTCCGGCATCGGCATCCAGGTAGACGCCCGCTTCCGCGGCGTGAGCGGGCGCGCGCGCGAGCTGCCCGCGCCGTTCTCCGAGGCCAGCGGGGTGCTGGCGCTGCGCTACACCGCGCGCGCCTTCCCGGCGGAACCGGCGCCGGGCGTGCGCGTGGGGCGAGAGGCTGGACTGGCCCTGGCCGCGCGCGGACGCCTCGCGGAACAGCCCGAGACCAAGCTCGCCGTCCAGCTGGGCCTGCGCCAGGAGCGCCGGCCGGAGGGCAGCCGAGACTGGCGCCGGCTGGCCCTCGAGGTCGAAGACCTGCGCCTGCCGTCGGCGGCCTTCGATCTGGCCCTGGCCCGCGAGCCCGAGGCCCGCGAGTCCCTGCTCCAGGTGGCGCCCAACGGGCAGCTCTCGGCGCGCCTCGAGCGCCGCGATTTCCCCGGCGCCCCGGTGCTCGAACGCCTCGTGCTCGAGACCGAGGGACTCGTTCTGGGTGGCATTGGGCAGCTCGCGCCGCTGGTCTGGGCCGGCAGCGCCCGCGTGGAGCGTGAATCCCCGCGCTCGGACGCCCCCCGCGATCCAGCCGAATCGCCGCCCGCTCGGCCGCGCCTCGCGGCGCGCTTCGCCAGCGCGCCCGCGGGCCGCGGGTCCCTGCTGGCTGAAGTGAGGCTCGCCCCGGGCCTCGAGCTCGACCTCTGCTGGGACGGGGCGTCCCTTGGCGATCCGGCCCTGGCGGAGCTGGCGGGCCTCGCGCCGGACGCCGGTCCCCCGCCCCTCGGCGGGCGCTTTGATCTGCGCGCCGAGCTGGCCCCCGAGCGCCCCCCCGAGGCGTCCCTGTGGCTGCGCCACAGCCGGCTGGCCCAGGGGCGCTTCGAGCTCGACGGCCTGGACGGGCGCCTCCGCCTGTCGCGCCGCGGCGTGACCGGCGAGCTGCTCGAGGGCCGCCTCGAACGCACCCCGGTGGTGCTCAAGAACCTCGAGCTGGAGCCGCCGGACGCGGGCGGCGCCGCGCGCGCCAGCGGCCAGCTGTGGGTCACGGACCTGCCGCTCGATGCGGAGCACCTCTCCGCCTGGCTGTCGCCCGAGCAACTCGACCGCCTGCTCGAGGGCACGCGCTGGCGCGGGACCCTGGACATCCTGGGCGCTGAATTCCGCGCCGAACGGGACGCCCAGGGGAACCTGGAGGCCAGCCTCTCGGGCCCCCTGGTGCCCCACGACGTCTACCTCGAGGTCGGCGTGCCGCTGCGCTTCGCCTCGGCGCGCCTGCTGCTCGGGCAGATGATCCTTTCCGATGGGCGCCTGCGGGGCTTCGCCGAGATCAGCGAGCTGTACGGATCGGTCGCCGACCGCTCGATCTCGAACCTGGCCGGGGTGCTGACCTACAGCGACGGCCGCCTGCAGCTCAGCGACGTCAGCGGACAATTCTGCAGCGGCGCCCTGTCGAGCCGCGGCGGGCAGGGCACCCTGCTGCAGCTCGACCTGACCCCCGGCTATCCCCTGGAGCTGGCCCTCGAGCTCGAAGGCGCCTCGGTGCGCGAGCTGCTGCGCGAGCTGTTCCCGGGCCAGATCGACAACCGGGGCGAACTGGACCTCGAGCTGCGCCTCTCGGGCGAGCCCGCGGCGCCCCTGTCCTGGCAGGGCGACGGCAGCCTGCGCCTGTTCAACGCGCGGCTCTGGTCGGTGCCCGTGATCCGCGAGCTGTTCGGCGTGCTGGGCTTCGATGCCACCGCGACCTTCGACTGGATGCGCACGCGCTTCCACCTCGAGCGCGGCAGCCTGCGCCTCGACCAAGCCGTGGCCCACAGCCCGCTGTTCAACCTGGTCGGCGGCGGACGCCTGGACCTCGATGGGCGCCTCGACCAGACCTACACCCTGAGCTACGCCCTGGTGGATCGCCTGGGCCTGCTCTCGCGCCTGTTCTATTTCTTCCAGGACCGCGTGGTGACGCTGCGCATCAGCGGCGACATGGCGCGCCCCGAGGTGCGCCTGCAAAACGTCCTGACGCGCCTGTTCGGCAGCGAGCCGGAGCGCTTGCCCAGGCCCGCGCCGCCCCCGCCGCGCGGGCTGCCCGAGCGCTTTTGAGGCCGAGCCTGCGCAGGCGCCCGGGCAGGAGCCAGAGCCGCGCGATCCCGGGGTCCGCCCCGTGGCTTTGGCCCGCCCAACGATCGCCGCAGGGCTCGAGCCGGATCGGCCCGATCGATCGCCGCTCCGCGACGCTCTCGCGCCAACGCTGCGGCCGATCCGTGGCCCGGCGCGGAGCCTCTCCCCAGCGCGCGATCGGGGCCGCGACCGCATGCCGAGCGGGGTGCCGTCGGCCCTGGTTGCCGTTGGGCCAGCTCTCGGGGCCGCGCTAGGATCGGCGCCATGGCCCCCCACCCCCCCGTCGCTCCGGGCCAGACCTGGGCGATCATCATGGCCGGCGGCACCGGCACCCGCTTTTGGCCCGCCAGCCGCCGCGCACGGCCCAAGCAGTACCTGCCGATCGCCGGGGACGCGCCCATGCTGACCCAGACCGCGGCGCGCCTCTCCGGGCTGGTGCCGCTCGAACGCGTGCTGGTGGTGACCACGGAAGAGCAGCGCGCCGCCGTCGAAGCGTGCCTGCCCGAGCTGCCGCGCGGCAACCTGATCGCCGAGCCGACCGGACGCAACACGGCGGCTTGCACCGCCCTGGCGGCCCTGGAGGTCGCTCGGCGCGATCCGCAGGCGGGTCTGTTCGTGCTGCCCGCGGACCACGTGATCGAGCCGGCGGAGCGCTTCCGCGCGACCCTGGCCGCCGGTCTGGCGGAGGCCCGCGCCCACGGCACGCTGGTGACCTTCGGCATCCAGCCCACTTCCCCCGCCACGGGCTACGGCTACATCGAGCTCGGCGACGCCTTGGCGGTCCTGCAGGGTCAGGCCGTGCATGCGGTCAAGCGCTTCGTCGAAAAGCCCGATCGGGCCCGCGCCGAGGCCTTCCTCGAAACCGGGCGTTTCCTCTGGAACGCGGGCATCTTCGCCTTCACGGCCGAGGCGATCCTGGCGGCCTTCCGGCGCCACGCCCCGGGCATCCTGGCGGCGCTCGAGCCGGTGGTCGGGGATCCGGCGCGCCTGGCCGCGGCCTACGGGCGCGTCGAGAGCGTGCCGATCGACGTGGCGATCTTCGAGAAGGCCGACAACGTGCGCACGCTGCGCATCGACTATCGCTGGAACGACGTGGGCTCCTGGTCGGCCCTGGCCGAGATCGGCCATCCGGATGCCGGCGGCAACTACAAGGCCCTGGGCCCCTTGGCCAAGCTGATCGCCGAGGAAGCGCGCGGCAACGTGGTCTACAGCGAAGGCGACGACCTGATCGCGCTGGTCGGCGTCCAGGACCTGGTGGTGGTGCGCAGCGGCCGCGTGACCCTGGTCTGCAGCCGGGAGCGGGCCCAGGACGTCAAGCGCATCGTCGAGCGCCTGGGCGCGGCGCCGGGCGGCGCCGAGTTCCTGTGAGCGGCGCCGCGGCTCCGCGCCGGCGCGCCGGCGTGCTGGCCATCGATCTCGGCACCGAAAAGCACGGCTTCGCTTCGACCGACGCCCTGCGCATCGCGCGCCAGCCCCTGGCGCCCCTGCGCGCGCGCTGGCCCAGCCCGGCTTTCGACGCCCATCTGCGGCGCCTGTTGGCGGAGCGCGACATCGAGGTGCTGCTGATCGGCCTGCCGATCCACATGGATGGCCGCGAAGGCGGCCAGAGCGCGCGCTCGCGCCAGCTGGCCATCGCGCTCAAGGCCAGCTACCCGGGCCTCGACGTGCGCCTCTACGACGAGCGCCTGACCACCAAAGCAGCCCAGGAGCGCCTGCTGGACCTGGGCCTCAGCGAGCCCGAGCGCCGCCGCCTGCGCGACTCCTTCGCCGCGCTGGTGCTGCTCGAGGACTGGATCCTCTCCGGCGAGCCCCCGGGCGCGCCCTGACGCGCCGCCGGGGCGGGTCCGGACGCCGCTGCCTTCAGGGCGGCGAAACCACCAAGGTCAGCTCGCGCTCCCCGGGCAACAACTCGAACGGGCTGGCGGGCCCCTCGCGTTGGCTTGGATCGGAGCCACCTGCGGGCGCCGCGAACAGCGCCGCCTCATGGGGTCCCGCGAGCGTGCGCAGATAGACCCGCCCGAGTCCGTCGCTGGTCTGCGACCGGAAGGTCTGGGAGCCCCGGCGGCGCAGCCTCACCCGCTGACCGCTGAGCACCTCGCCCGCGGGGCTGACCAGGGTCATCAACAGGCCGCCGTACTCCGCCGAGAGGCTCACGCGGTGCGTCTCCCCCCGGCCCAGCTCGAATTCGGCCAGGGAGATCCCGACAAAGCTCAGCTGGTAGCGCCCGGGAGGCAGGAGCTGGACCTGGGCCCGGCCTTCGCCGTCGGTGGTCACAGGGCGGCGCTTGACGCCCTGGGCCCGCACCGCGCCGCGATTCGCAGCGCTCTCCACGGGCATGAGCTCCAGGGTCTGGCCGGCGCCGGGTTGCCCGTCCAACCGGAATTCGATCTCGAGGGCCGCATCGGGCAGGTCCGGGAGCTCGAAGCTCGCCTGCGCGACTCTATCGGAGTCGATCTGCACGACCCCCAGGGGGCTCTCGAGGCCTCCGGCGCTCCCCGGCTTGTCGAATTCCAGGGAGAGGTTCCAGGCGCCGCTCGCCAGGCGCTCGAAAGCGAAATGCCGCTCCGCATCGACGACCGCGGTCGGGATCGGCAGCTGTTGCTCGAAGAGGTTCAGCGACGAGGGGAAAACCGGATCGAAGACGAGGTCGTTGGGGCGCCGGGCGCGCACCACCAACCCGGCCGGCAAAACACCCGCGCCCCGCAGCTCGCCTCGCAGACCGCCCGGGGCGGGCACACCGAAGCTCTGGCCTGCGTCGGCCGGCCAGAGCAGATCGATGTAGTGCACCAGCCCGCAGGAGCTGTCGACGATGGCCAGATCGGCCGTGCGCGGGCTCAGGTTCGGCAGCTGGAGCACGCCCCCGGGAAACAGCTCGATGCCGCTGGACAGGCCCCGGATCTCGACGTTGGGGTCTGCCGGTCCCTGCGGATTGGCGAGGAAGGCTTTGCCCCGCTCGAGCGGCCGGCCGCTGGGGGTTTCGTACAGCGTCACGAATCCGGCGCTGCCTTCGGAGAACTGGAGGTCGAGCTCGAGCACCTGGCCGGCGGCGAGGTCCGGCACGCGGGCCACGGCGCGCCGGCCGTCCTGCAGCTCGGCCCACAATTCGCCTGGACCGCTCGGCACCGGCAGGGTCCGCTCGGACCAGCGCCCCGCCGGCGCCGCGAGCAGGGCCCAGCCGAGGCGCGCGTGGGTCGAGCGATAGCCGATCCGCACCCCCGCGGGATCCTCCGGATCCGCGCAGGAGAGCCGCAGGGCTGCAGCGGGCTGCAGCCGGAGTTCGATGGCCGTGGAAGCCGCGTGGTCCGGGCCACCCTGTGCAGCGGCAGCCTCGCTGCGGACGGCGCCCGCCGGAAGCGACGCCGCGCTGGCGGTCCGATCCGCATCGACGCGCTGGCCGCTCAGCGCCAGCAGTTCAGCAGCGTCGAAACTGCCGCGCACGGGCACGAAACCCGGCCAGCGGATGTCGACCTCGAAGGGCCCCGGGCCCGCGCACACCAGGCGGGGCCCGCCGGCGCCGTGCTCGAGCCCGAACGAATCGGCCGACGAAGGGCCGGCGCCCACGCAGCTCAACATGGACCCAAGGCCCGCAGCGGCCCAGCCATCCAGGTCGCTGCGCAGGGGAATGCGCAGGACGAAGGGGTCCGCGCGCAGCTGCAGCACCAGCTCGGCGGCGGCCGCGGCGGGCGGCGCTGCGCTCGCGGAACCGTTGCTGAGCTCCGCCGCGGGAGCCCGCTGGGCCTCGAGCAGGGCCGCCGGGCTCTGCTCGAGCGGCGCCGCGGTGCGCCCCTCGGCGGAGGCGGCCGGCGCGGGACCCGGCTCTGCTCCCGGTTCAAGCGCCGGCGACGTGCGCCACAGAACCAGGGTCAAGGCCACCAGGCAAGCGGCGGTGAGGGCAACGAGCAGCCCAAGGCGATGGGTCATGGCGAGCGGCCGGGCGAGCGGCCGGAGGTGTTGTTGCGCCGCCTGCTGTCAGAGGCTGGGAAAAAATCGGCGCGCAGCGACGATCCCAGCCTCTGCGGCCGCCGGATGGCGGCCCAAAGGCATGCTGACAGGCTGGTTTGACCTCTCGGGCGTAGCCCGAGTCGATTGTTTCTCAGCCTGTCAGAGGCTGGGAAAAAATCGGCGCGCAGCGACGATCCCAGCCTCTGCGGCCGCCGGATGGCGGCCCAAAGGCGTGCGGACAGCCTGGTCTCGCGGCTCGGGCGCAGCCCGAGTTTTTTTCCTCAGGCCGTCAGGCGCGCGCGGCGATCCACTGGGCCACTTCCGTGGCGATCTGGGTCGCGCCGCGCTCGTGCAGCAGGTCGTGCTTGAGGCCCGGATAACGCCGGATTTCGGCCTTGGAACCGAGCAGCGCCTGGTTCTGCTTGGGATCGCTGAGCGTGTCCGCTTCGCCGATCAAGAGCAGCACGGGTACGCGCAGGCCGGACAGGCCGTCGCGCACCGCGCGCGCTTCGCCGGGCAGCCGCTGGGCCACGTGCAGGCTGACCAGATCGTGCACGGCCTTGTCGGCGCGCCAAGCGGCCTGGGCGGCCGGATCGCTGGTCAAGGCCGCCGGATCCAGGCCCAGGGGCCCGGCGTCCGTGGGCTGCAGCTTCTTGAACAGGCCCTTGAGGCCGCTGGGCTTCTTGGGCTCGGGGAAGCGCGGCTCGAGCAGCGGATTGATCGCCACGACCCCGGCGACCCGGTCCGCGTGGGCCAGGGCGTAGGCCAGGCAGTAGAGGCCGCCGAGGCCCACGCCCACCAGCACCTTGGGCGCGTCCGGCAAGCGATAGGCCAGGTGGTCGAGCACGGCATCGATGTCGCGCACCGGCTCCTTGATGCCCCAGGAGTGGCCGCGCTCGCCCTCCGAGTTGCCGTGGCCGCGCAGGTCGGGCAGGGCCACCGCCCAGCCGCGCTCCGCCAGGAAGCCGGCCACCTCCGTGTAGCGCCCGCCGTGGTCCCCGGCGCCGTGCACGATCGCCACCCCGCCGCGCGGCTCGCCTTCGGCGGCCACCTCCAGCACGTGCAGCAGGAACATGCCCTTGGCCGTGTGGGACAAGCCGGCGCCTTCGCTGCCGTCGGGGTTGGAATCGCGCAGTTCGAGGTTGGTGACGAAGGACTGGGCTTGGGCCATGGCGGGCAGAGGCAGGTGAAGCCGGGAGTCTAACCCTCGGGGCTGGCGCCCAGCCGGGGGGCTGCTACCCTGCGCGCGGACGGAAGCCGACCGGGCGGCCGCTCCGGCGGGGCTTCGGCTCCGTTCCGGGGAGGAAAGTCCGGACTCCACGGACCAAGGGTGGTTGCTAACGCCAACCGATCGCGAGGTCAGGGAAAGTGCCACAGAAAACAAACCGCCCCGCCGGTTCGCCGGCGAGGTAAGGGTGAAACGGTGCGGTAAGAGCGCACCGCGGGCCTGGTGACAGGCCTGGCAGGGCAAACCCCACCCGGAGAAAGGCCAAATAGGGGGACGTTCGGCGCGGTCCGCGCCGTCCCCGGGTAGGTCGTTCGAGGCCGCGCGCGAGCGCGGTCCCAGAGAAATGGCCGCCGCCCGCGGTCTCCGCGGGGCACAGAATCCGGCTTACAGGTCGACTTCCGTCCACCTGCTCCCCCGCGGCTGGACCGGACTCGGCCGGGGAACCCCCGGTGACCCGGACAACGGATCCCGCAGCCCTT
>JBILNK010000165.1:0-9704 GCA_044375105.1 Planctomycetota bacterium | reverse complement strand
AAAACGCCCACAATCAGTTCCTGCAGAGTTTCGCGGAAGAGGGGCTCTTCGGGCTCGGGCTGCTCGGCGCGCTGTGGGGGCTCGCGGCCCTCTGCGCGGCGCGCGCGGCGGGGCCGCGGCAAGCGCCCGGCGAGCCCTCGGCCGACGCAGAGCGCTGGGTGCAGGCAGCCCTCGGCGCGGGCTTGATCGGTTTGGCCTTCAACTCCCTGGCCAGCCATTCCCTGCTCGAGACCACGCCCGGGCTCCTGTTCGGGGCCTGCCTGGGCGTGGGTTTGGCGCGCGCCCCGGCCGGCCCGCAGGGCCCGCGCGGCTCGGCCCTGCGCCTGGCGCCCGCCCTGGCGGGGCTGCTGGCCCTGCTGCCGGCGCGCCTGCCGAAACCGCCGCTCGAGGGCTACAGCTTCGGCTGTTTCCCCTGGATCGAGCGCGGCTCGGCCGCGGATGCGCGCGACCGGCTGCTGGCCCCCGAGGCCTGGTGGTGCGAGCGGCCGCCCGCGGGCGCGCGGCTGGTCTGGCTGGTCAAGGACGTGCGTTCCTGGCGCTTCACCGAGCGCCTCACGGCGCGCCTGTTCGTCGAAGGATCCGCGCTGATCGAGGGCCTGGAGATCGCGCGCAGCCCGGCCCCGGGGCGCCCCAACCCGCCGACCTACCTGAAGGCCGATCTGCCCGCGGAGCTGCCCCGCGATCGGCCGGCCCTGTGGCGCCTCGACGTGTCGCCGACCTGGACCAACAGCCTGCAGTTCGAGACCGGTCGCCAGCCCGCGGCCCTGCGCGTCGCGCCCCTGGGCAGCAGCCCCGGCCGGTGAGCGCGACCCGCGCCGCGGCTGTGAAGCCGCGGGCTCGACCGGTGCGCGCTGGCGCGGCGAAACATCACGCCGCCCGGGCAGTGCCCGGCCCACGCGGGCCCTGCGGCTATTCCCCGGCGGCCTCTCCAGCATCCAGGCGTTCGAGCGCCTTCTGCGGCGGCGGCCAGGTCGGAGCCAAGCGGCGCGCGGCCTCGTAGGCGCGCCGCGCCCGCACCGGGTCGCCCAGGGCAGCCTGGAACTTGCCCTCCCAGAAGTGCGCCACCGGCCGGCTGAACAGGGTCACGGCCTCGCGGTCCATCAGGTCGATCACCGGCAGCAGCTTGTCCAGCCCTTCCTGAGCCCGCGCGCGCCGGGCCGCTTCCGGCAGCTCGCCCGCGGGCCGCAGGTAGAACTTGCGCAGCTGGTCGAGCATGCGCTGGAAGGTCTGGTCGTAGCTCTCCTTGTCGAGCGGCTGGCGCTGCTGGATGCGGCGCCATTCGGCTTCGAGGTGCGCGCCCCAGCTCTCGGGACGCGGGTCCTCGGGCAGGGCCGCCATGCCGATCGGCGAAGAGGCGTAGGTGTAGTACACCTTGGTCCAGGGATTGACCGCGCCGAGCAGCGCCGCGGCGCTGGACCAAAGCCCGAGGGCCAGGGCCAGGGCGGCTTGGCCCAGGCCGATCCGGCGCCCGCGCAGGCCCAGGGCGGCCCACAGCCCGAAGGCCGGGCAGAAGGCCACGAACCAGCGCATGCCGAAGCTCGAGCCGCCGAAGTTGCGCGAGCTGGTCAGGTAATAGAGAGCCAGCAGCAGGCTGCCGACCACGCTGGCCGCCAGGAGCCCCGGCGCCAGGGGCGAGCGCCGGCCGCGCAGGGCCGCCGCGGCCCCCAGGCCCGCGAACCACAGCAACAGCGGATGGTGGCTGAACAGCCCGCTGTGCCCGAAGAGCGCGTGCAGAGCGTAGTTCCAGCCTTCGCCGGCGCCGCGCGCTTCGCCCACGCCGGTCAGGGACATCAGCAGGAACGGCGAGAGCGCGTAGCGGAAGGCCTCGCTGTGCAGGCCGAAGGGCCGCAGATCCCCGGCGATGCTGAGGTTGATGGCGGCGTAGAGGGCCAGGGGCGGCAGGGCGGCGGCGATGAAGCTCGCCAGGGGCCGGGGCGAGCGCTCGCGGCGCGCGGCCAAGGCCACGGGCCAGAGGGCCAGGGCGGCCGGGAAGCACAGGCCCAGGTCCATGGTGGCGGCCACGGAAAGCGCCAGGCCGGCGGCGGCGTAGCGGCCCCGCTCGATGGCCAGCCAAGCGAGGGCCGCCAGGGCGCCGGCCGGGGCGTGCTGGTTCAGCACCAGCGCGTAGGGCAGCAGCAGCGAGCCGGCGAACAGCCCGAGCAGCAGCAGGGCGAGCGTGCGCGCGCCGAGCTCGAAGCGGCGCAGCAGGTGCGCGAGGGCCCACAGGCCGAGCCAGGTGGGCAGGCCCACCAGCAGCCAGGTCAGCGCTTGGGGCACGCTCAGCGGGAGGCCCCACAGGGACCCGCGCGAGTCGATCGAGAGGCCGAAGAGGTGGTGCAGCAGCGCGTAGGGCAAGGCGCCGAGCAGCGCCAGCATCGGCGGCTGGTGGCTGTAGTAGCGCCCGTCGAAGCGCACCTTGTCGCCCTGCCAGAAGTAGGTGCTGCCGTCGATCGCCAGGGTGCCGCGTTCGGCCAGGGACTCGATCGTCGCCAGGCGCGAGGCGTCGGCCCAGGAACCGGGCCGCAGCTCGGTGCCGACCAGGATCGCCAGGGCGATGCCCAGGAGCGCCCAGCGCACGGGACCCGGCAGGCCGGGGCGCGCCCGCTCGGA
This sequence comes from Planctomycetota bacterium, assembly GCA_044375105.1. Classification (GTDB taxonomy): domain Bacteria; phylum Planctomycetota; class UBA1135; order UBA1135; genus JBIKLM01. The sequence goes on along the minus strand of JBILNK010000165.1, from coordinate 7,094 downwards.
GGCCGCCGAAAGCGGGCCGGGGCCGGGCTGGGGGCTGGAGCGCGGCTCGGGCTGCATGGGGGGGGCGCCAAGGTAGCCTGCGGGCGAGACGCGCGCGGCGTCGGTCGCTCGGCTGCGCGCCGGTGCCGGCGCTGGCCTGGGATTCGCAGCGCGGGGGGCTCGGGGCATTCGCAGCCGCGGGCCACGGGAGCGGCGCAGTTCGGTGAGCGGGCGGCGGTGCGGGCTGCGGGCTGCGGGGTGCGGGGTGCGGGGTGCGCGCGATCGGACCCGACGACTCGGGTCGGCCGGGCCGCCGCCACGAGCCGGCGGCGCGGGCCGCGGCGCTCCGAGGCTTTGGCGGTTCCCGGTACGGGCGGGGAGTTGAGCAGCCGCTGCCGGGGGTCCGGGTCGGGAATGCGCGTGGGGAGTCGCCCGGTGCCGCGTGGCTCCGGAGCGGGGCAGCGCGCGCTCGGGTTGGGGCCTAATCCAACGGCCGATCGAGTGCGGGCCGGCTCCGCCCCGGCTTCAGCCGGCGGCGAGCCGCGCCAGCTCCTCGAGGGCCTCCGCCACCGCCGGGCCGCGGGCGCTCGCGGCCAGTCGCTCGGCCTGATCCGCAGAGAGCTCGAAGTGCTCGAGGGCCTCGAGCAGCGCGAAGCGCGCGGAACGACCCAAGCGCGCCTGCGCCGCGGCGCGGCCCACCGCCAGCCACAGGCGCCCGAGCTCCCGGTCGGGGCCTGCTGCAGCCGTTTGGTTCTGCCGCTGCGCCAAGGTCCGCAGGCCGGCGGCCTCCAGGGCCTCGAAGACCGGCTCAGGCAGCAGCTGCCAGCGCGCTTGCCAGCCCGGATCGGCGGCCAGGGCGGCCAGTTCAGCGAAGCCCTCGCTGGGCTCGAACTCGATGCCGCGCTGGGCATAGGCCCCGCGCAGCCGCTCGAGCGCCGCGCCGCGATCCGCGCGCAGCCACAGCTCGGCGGTGCGATCGCCGTAGGCGCGCACCCAAGCCCCGTCCGCCTGGGGCGGCCGCCAGGGCACCCACTGGCCGTCGCGCTCGACCAGGCGCTTCATCACGATCGCATCGATGTCGCGCGCGGCGAAGACGCGCTCGGCTTGCTCGGGATCGCGCTCGGCCCACCAGCGCTCCGGGATCAGCGCGGCGAACATCACCGTGCGGCCGTCCAGGAACACCCGGCAGGCGGGCCACAGCCAAAAGCCCAGATAACCGCCCCATTCGTAGGGATGGAACAGCTTGGCCTCGAGGCCGCTCTCCGCCAGGCGCTGCCGCGCCTGCACCGGGAACAGGCGCTCGTCCTCCGCGGCCAGGTAGGCGCCGCGGGCCAGGTTCTCGCGCTGCAGGCGCACGTAGTTGCTCGAAAACAGGGCCCACAGGCCCAGGGCCGCCGCCGCGCTCGGCAGCCAGGCGGCCGCGCGCGCCAAGCGGCCGCGCGCCAGCGCCGGAGCCAGCAGGGCCAGGCTCTCGACCAGCGGGAACCAGGCCAGCCAGAAGAAGCGGCGCGCCTTGATCGACAGCACCAGGCACAGGGCCAGGAAGGCCAGGCGCTCGAGCGGCAGGTCCGGACGGCGGCGCAGCAGACCCTGGAGGCTGGAGCTGAGGCGCAGGCCGCCGAGCAGCACGGCCGCCAGCACCAGCAGCCACAGGGACAGATTGAGCGGCGCGAAACGCAGGTCCCCGGGCAGGATCCAGCCCGGGAACCACTCCTCGATGAAGCGCTCGGGCACGGAGCGCTGGAACAGGGCGTAGCGGTGGCTGTCGAGGAAGGTCGGCGAGAGCGTCGAGCCGAAGAGCGCCGCGCCGAAGGCCAGCAGGTAGGCCCATAGGCGCCGGGAGGCGGCGGGCGCGGCTCGGCCACCGCCGACGGCCTCCGGCGCGAGGCGCAGCAGGAAGGCCAGCCCGCTGGCGCCCAATGCGGCGCCGGCCAGGATCGGTGCGAACAGCGCCTCGGCGTGCAGCTGGATCCACGCCGCCGCCAGCAGCAGGAGCCCGGCCAGCTCCCGGGCCCCCGGCGCGGGCCATTCACCGCCGCGCTGCCCGGGTCCCGGCGGGCGCGGGAACAAGAGCGCCTCGAGGCCCAGCAGGAACGGCAGGGACAGCAGGTGCGGTCGCAGCTCCCACTTGAGCGCGAACAGCGCGGCGAACAGGGCCGTGGCGGCCGCGGCCCAGGCCCCATCGAGCCGCCGCCGGGCGCTGCGGTAGACGGCCCACAGGCACAGGGCGCCCAGCGCGACGGCGAACAGCCGCAGGCCCGTCAATCCGCCAAAGCCTTCGATCCAGGCCAGCAGCAGCTGGCTGCCGTATTCCTGGGTTTCCGCTTCGAGCTCCGCGCCCGTGTGGCTGAACGGGTCCAGGCCGGGCAGGCGCCGGTGCTCGAGCATCCAGCGCCCGTTGGAGAGGTGCCACCACAGGTCCCCGGAGAGCAGCGGGCCCGCCAGGGTGAACAGCACCAGCGCGGCGCTGGCGAGGCCGAGGGCCCGCGCCAGCCACAGGCCTGCGCGCGGCTCCGCAGCGCCGCCCGGGCCCGCGCTCACCGCGGCGCCTCGACGGTCAGGCGCCGGTCGAAGTCGCGCACCGAGAGGCTGCTGCTGCCGCCGAAGGGCCAGCGCACGGAGATCGAAACCTCGTCCGGGCCCGGCGGGAGCTGGAACAGGAGCTCGGGCGGGTTGCCCGCCAGATAGCTCGTGCCCGCGCGCTGCTCCTGCACCAGGGTCAGTCCCTCGGCTTCGATCTGAACCAGGGCTCCGATCGCGTCCGGGTTTCCCGGCCGGCCCGCCAGGCGCAGCGCCAGCCAGCGCGCGCCCGGAACCCGCCCGACGGCGTTGCGCACCAGGAACCGCGCTGGTCCGTTGTTGCTGGTCGCCAGGAAATCGAGGTCGCCGTCCCGGTCGAAGTCCGCGCCGGCCAGGCAGCGCCAGGGCCGCAGCTCCGCGCCGAAGGCGCCCAGCCGGCCGAAGGCCGCTTCGAAGCGCGCGGCTCCGTCGTTCAAGAAGAAATGCGCCGGCTGCCCCATGCAGATCCCGGTGCTTTCATAGTCGGGGCTGGTGTAGCCGTTGAGCAGCAACAGATCCAGGTCCCCGTCGCCTTCGGCATCGAACAGCTCCGCGCCCCAGCCCGTGCGGCCCACGCTGGGGGCCGCCAGCCCGGCCTTGACGGCTACGTCGGTGAAGCTGGCGGTGCGGTGCTTCTGCGAGAGACTGTTCAGCACGTTGTTGAGATACAGCCCGTTGGCGTCGAGCTCCCAGTTGCTGAGGAACCAATCCAGGTCGCCGTCCAGGTCCACATCGCCCAGGGCCAGGCCCATGCCCCCGCGCGGGTCGTCGACGCCGCTGTCGAAGGCCACGTTGGTGAAGCGCCCCGCTCCGTCGTTCTCGAACAGGCTGTTCGGCGAGACGTCGTTGGCCACGTACAGGTCGAGATCGCCGTCGCCGTCGTAGTCGGTCAGGATCGGCTGCATGCCGCGGCCTTGGCGATCGGCGACGCCGCGGGCCTCGGCTTCATCCACGAAACAGCGCGCCCCTGGCCCCGCGGAGGCCCAGTCCCCGCGGTTGATGAACAGCGCGTTGGACCCGCCGGGGAAGGCATAGGGCAGCATGGCGGGGGGGTCGTCGCGCTTGAGCGCCAGGCTGCCGGGCGCCGGCATCAGCGCTTCGTCGTACACGAGGTAGGTGGTCGTGTAGAGGTCCAGGTCGCCGTCCAGGTCCACGTCGCCGGCGCAGACGCCCGCGTTCCAGCCCGGGTGCGGGTCGAGGGCCGCTGAGCGGTCCTCGAGGCGCCGGCCCAGGGCGCCCCCCGGGCGGTTGTGCAGCAGCACGTTGTCGCCGTATTGGGCCACGAACAGGTCCGGGAAGCCGTCCCCGTCCGCTTCGAACCACAGGGCGCCCATGCCCGCGCCGCTCGAGCGCGCGCCGATGTCGTGGGAGCGCTCCTCGAAGCCCGGGCCGCGGTCGCCGCGGTTGTGGAAGAAGCGCCCGGCTTCGGGGGCGCTGCCGGCGCGCCCGCCGCCCTGCACGGCATACAGGTCGAACCAGCCGTCCTGCTCGAGGTCGCCGAAGGCGGCCCCGGGCCCCATGGTCGGCCGGATGTCCAGCTGCTCGTCCGGGCCTTCCAGGTGGCCGTGGGCCAGGCCGAGTTCCGCCGAGCGCTCATCGAACCAGCTGGGTTCGGGCTGCGATGCGGCTTCGGCGGAGGCTTCGATCGCCGCCGCCGGCGCCAGGTCGCGCACCGAGAGCAGCAGCGTCGCGGTGCGCCCCTCGGGGGGCCGCGGCACCTGCAGCCACAGCTCGGCGGGCCCGGGGCCCGGGCGGGCCGACACGGGCGCGCAGGCCGCGAAATCGAGCGCCTGCACCTCGAACAGCCCCAGCTGATCCAGCCCCGAAGCGCCCAGCCACAGCTCCTGCACCCCGGCGACCGAAGGCAGCTCGAGCGCGTCTTGGGGCGGCAGCGCCAGGTCGGCGTTGCCATGGCGTTCATCGGCGCCCGCGGACCAGCGCCACTCCAGGGGGCCGCCGGAGCGCGGCCAGCCCAGCAGGCGCCGGGGCGCGCCGTCTGTTCGCAGGGCGATTTCGAGCCGCAGCCGGCCGGCCAGCGCCTGCCCATCGAGCCGCGAGAGCTCCGCCAGCCCGGAGGGCTCGCTGGCCGAATCCAGGCGCTGGAGGCGCCAGGGCAGCTCCGGGGGTCCGATCAGCACCAGCTCGCCATCCAGCCGTGTGACCCGCTGCGCGGGCTCGTGCAGCAGCGAGCGCGCTTCGATCGAGGCTGCGCTGAGCCCCGCCGGCAGGCGCAGGCGCACACCCCGGGACTCGAGCCGCGCCCGCGGAACGCGCTCCGAGCGCGCGAGCAGCGGCAGGGGCAGCGCGGCCCCGTCCGCGCACAGGGCCCCCGGGAACTCGACCCAGCCCGCCTCGCTGAACAGGAACAGGCTGTGGCGGACTCCCTCGGCCTGTGCGGGCCCTGCCGCCGGCGAGCCCGGCGGCTCTTGGCCGAGACCGGCCGCAGGGGAGCCCGCGAGCGCCGCCAGGGTCAGGCAGGAGAGCAGCATCGACAAGGGGGGCTCGGGTGGGGGCGGAACGGGAGCGCCATGGGGCAGCGGCTGCCCGCAAGAGCCTAACGCTGCGCCCCGTGCCGTCGCCCGCTGGCCCCAACGTGGGCGCCCCGCCTCGGGTCGCGGGTCTTGACGTCGCGGTCCAAGCCCGCGGCAACTCTCCTCCGTGCGCCGCCCCGGTGACCCTTTCGCGGCCGCCCGATCAGCGCGCCACCGATCTCCGCTGCGGGTCCATTCGCGCTTCCTGCGGGGATCCGCCGCCTCGATCAGCGCCTCGATCTCCACCCCGAAACCGCCGGCTTCGCCGGCCCCCGATCAACGCGCGCGCTCCAGAGCTTCCAAGCTCGGCGAGGCCGTTCGATAGCCGAAGGATTAGGCTCCGCCTTCGAATCCGCGGGCCACGGATGGCAACGGTCTTGGCACGGGCGGGCCCAGATCCAGCCGCCCTGGCCACGCGGCGAGGGGGCACTGCGAGGGCGACACCCGGCCCAGCGCCGCTGAGGCCAGGCGGGCAAACGTCGGAAGCCTCCGCGGCGATTTGCCTTGCGCAGGGTCCCTCGATCTGTCCCTGGGAGGGAAGACGCGTCGAAGTTTGGCTGCCCGTCGACGCCTGTTTGCCGGTCGGCCCGCCGGGGCCGGATCAGAACTGGACGTCGCGCAGCTCGTCGATCGCGAAATCGATCGACATCTCGCGATCGACGTCGATCACGCGGCCGGTGCCTTTGAACTGGTTGAAGACCAGCGAGCCGATCAGAACGCGCCCGTCCTTGAACAGCAGCGTCGCGCGGTCCGCGGTGCGGGCGCTCAGCAGCATGTCGTACAGCATCTCCGGGTCGAGGATCCGGGCCTTCTTGGTTTGCATTCCAGACATGGGGCGAAAAGTGTAGGGGAGCTGGCTCGGGAGCGGAAGGGCCGCGCTGGCGGCGGGCCGGAGACGCCCGGGACTCTCCCGGGGTCTCTAGCCCCGCTGTTGGCCGGGGTTAGGAACTTCTTATGTAAAAGCGCAGCCTTTGCTGCTCGAGCGCCCCGCAAAGGGGCCGGGAGCTGGGCCCTGGATCCCAGGAGCTCGCAAGGCCGGCGGAAAGCCGTCTCGAAGCGGGTCGCGGGTCGCGGGGGGCTGGGAAGGGCGGGCGCGGAGGCCGGCGGGGGCGGCGGGAGCGCCGGGAGACCTGGAAAGGCCCGCTGGCGGGAGGTCGGCGGGTCAGGGGCGGGCCGCGGCGCGGCGCTCCGGGCTCGGCTCCAGGCGGCCCACGAGGGGCACCAGCAGGCGCGACCAGCTCTCCAAATTGGCGCCGGACTCGGCCAGCGCGGAAAGCTCTTGTCGTTCGATCCAGCGCCCTTTCAAGACCTCCCGTTCGCGGACGGCCACGGGCCCGAGGGCTTCGAGGCGCAAGACGAGCCCGACGTGCACGGAGCCCACGGGGTTGCTGTCGTCGTTGAGCAGGCCGAGCTCCTCGGGCGCGCCGGCGGGCTCGAACTCGAGTTCTTCGCTCAATTCGCGCGCAGCGCCCGCGGCCGGGATTCCGGCGCGGCCCTGGGGGCCCTGGGCGTCGATGGGCTCGAGATGGCCGCCGACGCCGATCGAGAGCTTGCCGTGCAGGCGCGCATCGCCGCCCCGCGCCGTGCGCTCGAGCAGCCAGACGCGTTCGGCCTGGGTGATCAGGGCGTAGGGGATGATCTGCTTCCAGCGCGGTTCCTGCTCGGCCCGCGCGCGCTCCACGAAAAACCCGCTGGCCTCGATCCGCTCGAGCAGCCCCTGGCGGTCCAGGGCCGGGCCGAAGGGCACGAAGCCCTGGGGAGCCCCGTGGGGGAACAGCACCTCGCGGGGCACGACGTAGACGAATTCCATCGCTCGGGGGGGGAGTGCGCCCCAATCTATGGGGGGTCGCGCGCTTGGCAACCCAATTCCTGGGGGTGGGAAGGGCTGCGGGATCCGTCGTCCGGGTCACCGGGGGTTCCCCGGCCGAGTCCGGTCCAGCCGCGGGGGAGCAGGTGGACGGAAGTCGACCTGTAAGCCGGATTCTGTGCCCCGCGGAGACCGCGGGCGGCGGCCATTTCTCTGGG
>JBILNK010000164.1:0-9765 GCA_044375105.1 Planctomycetota bacterium | reverse complement strand
CGCCGCATTGGCCGTCGGCGTAGGTGCGGTTTTCGTGGGAGTCCAGGATCTGCAGCTCGTAGCGGCCCATCAGGAACAGGCCGGAATTGCCGCGCCCCTGGGACTCGCCGCGGGGCGGGTTGGGCGTCGCGAACTCGAGATGCAGCTGGCAATCGCCGAAGGCCTGGTTGGTCTCGATCGAGCCGCCGCCGGAGACCACCAAAGCGCCGTCTTCGAGCTTCCAGGCGATCGGCTTGCCGCCCTGATTCCAGGCCGAGGTGTCGGCGCCGCCCAGCAGCACCAGGGCGTCCGCGGGCGGGGCCACGGGCAGGGCCGCCGGGCCGGGCGCCACGAGCGCGGGCACCGGGCGGTGCTTGTCGTGCACCCGCCAGGGGCTCCCGGGCAGGAGCGGCGTGTCCTCGTAGCCCACGCCCTGGTCGTCGCGCCCCGCGGTTGGCCCTTCGGCCCCGGCGGCGCCGGCGAGCAGCAGGGCGGAGAAGGTCGAGCAGACGACGGCCAGCAGGGCCGCGGCCAGGTGGGCACCGGTGCGCATGGAGCGGGGGCTTGGGCGGGGGGACTCGGGCGAGTCTAGCCGCTGGCCGCGGGAGCGGTCGCCCGCCAGCGGGCCGCGCCCGGGGGCTGCCATGCTGCCGCCGGGGCCGCGCCGGAGCGGGCCGGCGGAGCGAACGGCGACGCCCTGGGCAGCGCCGCCGGCGTCGCCGGGCTCGGCTCGCCCAGCGGCGCCGCGTCCCGGGCCGCGCCAGGTAGACCTGGAACTCTCGGGCCTCGCGCGGCTCCGGGTCCCCTTGCACGCGGACCCCAGCGAAGGCCTCACGCGCCTCCGAGCGGCCGGAGCAGACGACCGAGTCCAAGAGTGCCTGGAGCTTCAACCGAATCGCCGAGCCCTGATTTCAGCTCGGCCTCGGCCCGTCCTCTGGAGGTCCCTGCAGTTGGGAGGGGCGCGGCGCTCCAAGGTCTCTCCAGCCGCTTGTCGGCCGCAGGCTCAGGCGCTCTCGGATCCAAGTCGGAGCCCCTGATCCAGACGACCGTGGGCCCGCCGAAACCAGCGTGGGCAGCACGCATCACCGATAGGTGCGCCCCTCGTGCAGCAGCCAGCCGTCAGGATGGCGGCCGGCGGGGTCGTGGTGCGTCCAATGGATCACGCCGCCCTTCTCGTTCCACTCGTACTCGCCGAAAAAGGCGACCGAATCGCCGCGTTCCACCGGCACGTAGGGGGCCAGGTCGATGTTGTGGGAGATCTTGAGCGTCAGGCCCGGCTCCAGTTCCACCAGGAACAGCTGATGCCGGCTGCCCTGCTCGTCGTCCGGCAGGAGATGCACGATGCGCCCCGAGCCTTCGATCAAGACATCGCTCAAACGCTGCTGGAAGGCGTTCTTGACCTTGGCCAGCCCCGCGGCATGGGCCGCCGCCGGCAAGCCATGGATCTGCACCCCGCCGGCGCCCTGACCCGCAGCGGCGCCTTGCGCGGAAGCGGCGCTCCCGCCCGCAGCGGCGACCTCGGCGGCCGTTGCCGCGCTGCTCTGCGGAGCGCTGGCCGCGGTCGGCGCGCCCCCGCCCAGCAGGCCGAGGCGCTCGGCGAACAGGGCCAGCAGGCCCAGCAGCAGCGTGGCCAAGCTGGCCTTCAAGGACCGGGGAGTGCTCTTCTTCGGCATCGGAAAGTCGCAGGCAGGCGGCCCGCGGCATGAAACTCAGAGGCTGGGGAAAGATCGGCGCGCAGCGACGATCCCAGTCTCTGTGGCCGCCGGATGGCGGCCCAAAGGCATGCTGACAGGCTGGTCTGACCGCTCGGGCATAGCCCGAGTCGATTTTTTCTCAGCCTGTCAGTCGGCCTCCGGCCCGCCGGGCGGCGGCCCGAACCGGCGCCCGGGCGGGCCTTGCCGGCGCAGGGTGCCATAGCGCCACAAACCGTAGCCTGCGGCGACGAGCACCGCCCCGAACACCAGCCAGCGCAGCACCGCGCCGAAGGCGCTGCGCAAGAGGTCCAGGGGCCCCAGCTGCTCGTTCAGCACGACCAGCAGCGCCAGGGTGCTGACCAGCGCCAGCCAGCGCAGCCCCGCCAGCTGCCGCTCGAGCGCCGCCACGCGCCGCTCGAGCCCCCCGGGCCCCGCCTGCTCCTCTCCGAGCGGATCGGAACCCGCCCCCTTGGGCCACAGCCGCTGGATCCAATCGAGCCACATACCCACAGTCTGCACGACCGAGCCCGCCGAAATCCCGGCATCGCACCGGCCCAGGCGTCCCAACCGAAGCCTCGCTGCGCCCCCACCGAAACCTCGCCGGTCCACGCCCGAGCCTCGCCAGGACCCCGGGAGAACCCTTGAAGGGCCCCCGGCCGGGGCAAGCCTCCCGGCTCAGCGCCCGCGCAACCCCGCACCCCGCACCGCGGAACCCGGCGCAGCCGCCGAGCTCCCGCCTTCCCGGGCGGAACGCGGGGCCAGCGACTTTGGCATCGACGGCTCCGCTGCGCCTCGTTCCCGAGGCAGCCGGCCCCGCTACGAAAGGCCTAGCTCACGGGACCAGAACCGGAGCCAGGACCACCCGGAACCCGATGTTGACGGACTTGAAGTCGGGACCAATCCAGCGTCGGTATGCCGAACGGCAGAACTGCGAGAAATGGCCGTAGCTGCCGCCGCGGAGGATCCGGCCGAAGCCGCCTGCCACGAACGGGTCCGTGACCGCACCGGCCGGGTAGATCGAGAAGGAGTCGAGGCACCACTCGAGCACGTTGCCGTGCATGTCGAAGACGCCCCACGGATTCGCGGGGTAGCTGCCCACCGGCAAAGTCGTGTTCGAGTTGCAGGACAGGCCCGAGTGCGTGGAGTTGTTGAATCTCGCCTGATCGCAAACCAGTGCAGCGCCTACGTTGAACTCGGTCGTCGTGCCCGCTCGGCAAACGTACTCCCATTCCGCCTCCGTGGGCAGCCGGTACTGATAGCCGGCCGGCAGCTTGCCCCGCGCAGCTTCCTGAGCGGTCAAGGCGGCGCAATAGTCCTGAGCGTTGAACCAGGTGACCCCCTCCACCGGGTGGTCGGGCCCGGAGAATACAGAGGGACTCGCCCCCATGAGGGCCTGATACTGCGCTTGGGTCACCTCTGTCGCTCCCATCCAGAAGGGGTAGCTGATGGTCACGGAGTGGACCGGCTTCTCCGCATTTCCTGCAAAGTAGGGAGCGCCTGTGGCCGCATTCGAACCCATCAGGAAGGTCCCAGGCTGGATGATGGCCAGGTTTGGGAGCGGCGTCACACCGGGGATCGGCACGGAGGGGGTGCCCAGGGTGATCTGCAAGGCGTTGGTCAGACCCGCTGAGAAGCCCTGGGAGGGCGTCACCAAGAGGCCCTGGACGTACAGGTCCAGCCCGATGAGGCCGAACTTGGCTGGTACGCTCAGTCCGAAGATCGTGCCGAACGAAGGGCCACCCAGGAAATCCATGGGGCCCACGGTCAAGAACGGGTTGGGAGCGGCCACGTCGATCAACAGCTCGCCGATCGCTCCAGGGAAGGCCAGGCCCAGCCCGGGCAGCGGCTGGCCGCCGGGGAATCCAGGGGCCGGTTGCGTGGAAAAAAACAGAAATGCCACCCCGGGCGGCGGGATCGCCACCGCCGTATTGCGCACGGCCAGCTGGAAGCTGGATCCGATGTGCGGGATCCCGGACAGGAAAGTCAGGCTGCCTGCGGGGTTGATGCCGCTGCCATAGGGCGTGACCTGGGCAGCTGCGGGGAAGGCAAGGCTGCCGAGGCCGAAGGCCGCAGCGGTTATCCAGGGGAAGCGGTCGTGCGAATGCATGGAAGGAAGATCGACTGGGTCAGCTCGGGGGCCGGAATCCGAGCAAGCCGGATGAAGCGAAAAACTCCGGTCGAGCCGATCGTAGCCGCCCTCCCGATCCGCCGGGGTCCCAAGTCCAGGACCCCGCGGGCCAAGCGCTGGAGTGAATTCCCCCACGGAGCGAGTCGCCCTGGAAGGCCGCGGCCAGCGGGCCAGCGGCCCCGCTCCAGCTCGGCCTGGAACCCGATCTAGAGGATCATAAAGAACCATCCCAGTCTGCATCCAGAACCAGCCCGCCTCGAAGCAGGCCCGCTTGGATGCGGGCGCTTGGGGAGCCGGTCCTCGGCGGCCGCGGTCGGGAGGGCTCCGACCAACGCCGGCCGTGAGTTGCCGCGGCTAAGCGCGAGCGGCCGGCAGGGGCTTCTGCAGAGCAGAGGTGGCGATTCGGTCGGTTCCGTCGCGGTCCGTGGCCGCTTGCGGAAGGGGTCAGGGGCGCGGCTCGGCGTGGCCGGGTTCGAGCGGCAGGAAGGGGTTGAAGCACAGCTCCCACAGGAAGCCATCCGGATCGGCGAAGTAGCCGCTGAAACCACCCCAGGGCTTCTCGCGGGGGGGCTGCACGGCCCGGCCTCCGCCGGCCAACACGGCCGCGTAGACGCGCTCGACCTCGGCCTTGGAGGGCAGGTTGTGCGCCAGGGCGAAGCCCGGGAAGCCCGCGGGGGGCGGCCCGGCTGCGAGCCCGGCGTCGGCCGCCAGGGCCTCGCGCGGGTAGAGCGCCAGGATCGTGGGCCCGAGCGGGAACATGGCGATGCCCGAGGAGCTGGGCCGGCGCCGGAGACCGAGCACGCCCTCGTAAAAGGCCAGGGCACGGCCCAGGTCCGATACGCCGAGGGTCAAGAACGACAGACGCGGCTCGATCACGGGGCCCAGTCCATCACCGGGGGCCCGGCGGCGCAACCCGGCGGGAGCCGGGCCGGGCACAGGCTCCGGTTAGCCTGGGCGGCCGCCCCCGAGCCGATGATCCGCCCCCTAGACAGCGCCGCTCTGCCCACGGAACCCCTGGACCTGGTGATCGTCGGCAGCGGCCCCGCGGGCGGCATCCTGGCCGCCGAGCTGGTGCGCCTCGGCCGCGCCGCCGGGCGCATGCCGCGCATCGCGCTGGTCGAATCGGGCGGCCGGCGTCCGAGCGAATCCGCGAATCGCCTGCGCGAGGTGGAGAGCCAAGGGCTCTCGATCAAGGAATACTCGCGGGAGCGGGTGCTCGGCGGCAGCTCCTCGACCTGGGCCGGACTCTCGGCGCCCCTCGATGCCTGCGACTTCGCCCCGCGACCCGGCCTGTGCCCCGGCTCCCACTGGCCGATCCAGCGGGCCGACCTCTGGCCCCACTACCGGGCGGCCAGCGAGCGCCACGGCTTCGCCGCCCTGGACCTGTTCGCGCCGGGGGCCCTCGCCAAGACCCGCCAGAAGGGGCAGCTCCAGCCGGAGTTCCGGGACCTGGACGAGAAGGTGTTCCTGGCCGCCGACCCGCCCCAGCGCTTCGGCGAGCGCCTGCGGCCGCTGTTCGAGAGCGACGCGATCCAGGTCTATCTGTCGGCCCACGCGACCGCTTTGGAGGTCGAGCGGGATGGGCACCGCTGCCGGGCCAAGGCCCTGCGGCTGCGCCGCTCGGACGGAGCGGAGCTGCGCCTCGAGGCGCGGCGCTTCGTGCTGGCCACCGGCGGGATCGAAAACGCGCGCCTGCTGCTCAATTCTCTCGATCCCCGCGGCCACGGCCTCGGCAATGGTGCAGACCAGGTCGGCCGCTACTTCATGAACCACCCGAAGAACTACTTCGGGATCCTGCGGCTCGCCCGGCCGGTCGAGAGCGCCCCGTACTTCTTCGGTTTCCTGCACCAGGGCTTCGCCGGCTACGGCGGCCTGCGCCTCTGCGAAGAGCAACAGGCCGGCCGCGGATTGCTCAACAGCTACGTGCGCTTCGAACCGCTGTTCCCCTGGTCGGACAACGAGGGCGTCGAATCCTTGGTGGGGCTGGTCAAGCGGGCCGAGTTCCTGCTGCGCGGCTGGAAAAAAGCCCAGGGCGACAAACTGGTTGAATTGCGCGATTATTCGGAGACCGGCGACGACAGCGAGCTGCAGAACCAGGGCCGCGGCGCCAAGAAGGTGCTCGAACTCGGAAAAAACGTGCTCCTGCACCTGCCCAGCGTGGCCCAATACGCCTGGTTCCGGGCGGTCGCGCGGCGCTCCCCGCGCATCTCCCGGGTGCGCCTGCGCAACTTCATGGAAATGGAGCCGCGGCCCGAGAACCGGGTGCTGCTCTCGGAGCGCCGCGATCGCTTCGGGATGCCTTTGCCGCGGATCGTGGCCGACGTGACGGCGCGCGATCGGCACTCGATGGTCGCGGTGCAGCAGGTCCTGGCTGCCGAGTTCGAACGCCTCGGCCTCGGCCGCCTGGAAGGTGCCCTGGGGCCCGAGCACGAGGCTCCGCAGCGCCCCTGGCCGATCGACCAAGACGCCTCCCACCATCTCGGGACCACGCGCATGGGCAGCGACCCGAGCTGCTCGGTCGTCGATCCCGACCTCCGCATCCACGGCTGCGACAACGTCCATTTGGCCGGCGGCTCGGTCTTTCCGACCAGCGGCTGCGCCAACCCGACCTACACCATCGCCGCCCTCTCGATCCGCCTCGCCGAACACCTCTACAGCCGCCTCGCCGCGCCCCCCCATCAACCGTGAAGAACGCCCTCTTGATCGGCTCGGGCAAGCGCGTGCTCGAGACCGCGCTGCCCTGTTTCCTGGCCGCGCCGGAGCGCTGGCGCCTGGCGGGGCTGTTCTCGCGCACGCCCAAGGACCTCGAGCACGACGGGCGGCGCTATCCCGTGGAGGGCCTTGAGGCCTTGGATGCGCAGCGCCTCGCGGGCGCCGACCTGGTCTACCTGTGCGTGGCCAAGAAGGCCGTGCCGGCGGTGCTGGCGCGCCTGGCGCGGCTCGACCGCAGCCGCACGGACCTCCTGATCGAGACGCCGGTGCTCTTGTTCAAGCACCTCGGCCACCTGTCGCTGCTCGCGGGCTGGCGCCACGTGTGGGTCAGCGAGGACAACGCCACCCTGCCCTGGATCGAGCCGGTCGAGACCGCCATCCAAGCGGGGCTGATCGGCGAGCTCCAGCAGCTGCTCTTCATCCAGAGCGCTTTCGCTTACCACGGCGTGGCGCTGGCCAAACGCCTCAGCGGCCAGCGCGTGCTGCGCGGCTCGCGCCGGCGCCTGCGCGGCGAATACGCCCAGCGCGAGCTGCGCCTGTCCGGCGGCGTGGGCGCGAGTTTTCTCGAGCCGCGCGACTACGGCGTGGGCCGCACGGTTTGGATCGGCAGCCGCGGCGTGTTGACCGACGCGCGCGGCCGCGCCACCGGGCAGATCCTGGCCTCGGTCGAGCGCCGCGGCGACCAGGCGGTGGCCTTCCGCGCCGGCGACGCGCGCCGCGAGCTCGACGCCGCCGAACAGCGCCTGATCGGACCGCCCCAGGGCGGCGAGAGCCTCTCGGCCTGGATGGACGGCGGCAAACGGGTCGGATTCTTGACCTTTCTGCGGCGCATCGCCGACGGCCAGCCGGCCTACCCCCTGGCCGAGGCCCTCGACGACGCGATCGTCGACTACCACCTGGACAAGCTGGGCACCTACCTCAGCAACCCTTTCACCCATGTGCGCAGCGCCCCAGGCCGCGCGCTGCTGAAACTGATCACCAAAGCCAGCGGCGGCTGAATCGGCTCGACGTTCCAAGCCCAGCACCGCTGCCGGATCCCCCCAAGCCCCCCACGCTCCGCTTCGATGACCCTCCGCCGTCCCTGCCTGGCCCTGCTGCTGCTGACCGCCTGCGGCGGCGCCCCGAAACAGCCCCCCGCGGGCCCCGCAGACACGGCCGCAGACGCCGCAACCCCGTCCCCGATAGCCGCTCCCAGCGGGCCGATTCTGGGTCCGGACGCGCTGACCTTCGAATGGCTGCCGGGCTGGTTCCAATTGCCCGAGGGCCTCTCCCTGGGCAATACCCATGGCGGCATCGCCTTCGATCGCGCCGGGCAGGTCTATGTGAACACGGACACCGAGCGGGCGATCTTGGTGTTCGGCCCGGACGGGCGCTATCGGCGCTCCTTCGGCAGCGCCTTCGCGGGCGGTCTGCACGGCATGGTGCTGGTCGAGGAGCCGGACGGCGAAGCGATCTATGCGGTGCACCACGCGCAACACGCGATCTTGAAGCTGGACCTGGCGGGGCACCTGCTGTGGAGCCGCGGCGCGCCCCTCGAGGCACCCGGCATCTACGCGGATCCGAGCCAGTTCCACCCCACGGCGATCGCCGTGGCCCCCGGCGGCGACCTGTACGTGGCCGACGGCTACGGCACCTCCTGGCTGCATCGCTTCCGCGCCGACGGCAGCTATGTGGCCTCCTTCGGCGGCCCCGGGGTGGAGCCGGGCCTGTTCCAGACCTGCCACGGCATGTCGATCGACACCTCCGGGGCCACGCCGGAGCTGTGGATCGCCGACCGCGAGAACCATCGCCTGCAGGTCTTCGACCTCGAAGGCCGCTTCCTGCGCGTGGTCGAGGCCGATCTGCGCCGGCCGTGCAGCGTGATGCGCCACGGCGAGCAGCGCGTCGTGGCCGATCTGGCCGGGCGCATCAGCCTGCTCGATTCCCGGGGAGCCCTGCTGGCCCACCTCGGCGAGAATCCGGACCCGGCCCAGTGGGCCAACAACGGCGTGCCGCCCGAACAATGGCGCGACGGCGTGTTCATCGCCCCGCACTTCGCCGCCTTCGACGGGCGCGGCGATCTGTACGTGATGGATTGGGTCTCCGCGGGCCGCTTGACCAAGCTGCGACGGCTGGGGCCGGACGGATCCCAGCAGCGAACCGCGGCCGCGCCCCCTCGCCGCCCATGAGCGCCGGACGCCCCGCGCTGCTGTTCGACCTGGACGGCACGCTGATCGACTCGATCGACCTGATCCGCAGGAGCTACGCGCACACGCTGGCGGAGCACTTCGGGCGGCCCCACGACGAGGCCGAGTTCCTGGCGGGCCTCGGGCGGCCGCTCTTGTGGACCTTCCGGCGCTGGACCGACGACCCGCAGCGGATCGAGGCCCTGCTCACGACCTACCGGCGCTTCAACCTCGAGCACCATGACCGAAGCGTGCGCGCTTTCCCGGGCCTGCCGCAGGTCCTGGCCGAGCTGGCCGGGGCGGGGCGCGGCCTGGGGCTGGTGACCAGCAAGCAGCGCGCGGGGGCCCTGCGCGGGCTCGGCCTGTGCGGCTTCGAGGCCGGCTGGTTTCGCGCGCTGGTGGGCGCCGACGACGTCCAGAACCACAAGCCCCACCCCGAACCGGTGGAGCGCGCGGCGGCCCTGCTCGGGCTCGCTCCGCGCGACACGATCATGATCGGCGATTCGCCCCACGACCTGGCCAGCGGGCGCGCGGCGGGCGCGCGCACGGCGGCGGTGGCCTGGGGTCCCTTCCCCGCGGACGAGCTGCGCGCCGAGCAACCGGACTTCTGGCTGGAGACCCCCGCCGATCTCGCGCGGCTCTAGGCGCCGGCAAGCGGCCGGTCCCGGCGCGAGGTCAGCGGCTGGCGAGTCGCGGCCTTCGACCCGCCGGCTGCGGAGACAGCTTCCGCGGAGACAGCTTCCGCGGAGACAGCTTCCGCGGAGACACTGCGCGCCGCATCCGCGGCTGCGGCCTCAACGACTGCCGAGCGGCGCCTCGGCCGGAGTGTTCGCGCCGGCATCCGCCGCCGGCCCCGTGCCCTCGGGAGTCTGCGGGGTCGACCCGAGGGCCCCATCGCCGAGGGCGGCTCCAGGGGCCGGATCCGTGGCGGCCGGCGGGTCCTTCGGCTCCGACGGCGCGGTCGGGGCGAGGAACTCGATCGAGCCCACGCAGGCATCGAAGTCGGCCTCGAGCTCGCGAGCATCCTCGACCGCCTGGGTCGTGTTGATCACGTAGCCACCGCGCGGCCCCAGCAGGAAGTAGTAGT
>JBILNK010000163.1:0-9796 GCA_044375105.1 Planctomycetota bacterium | reverse complement strand
CCCTCTCGCCCCTGCCCCTGACCCTGCCCGACATCCACGCCGGCTTCGCCCTCGACTTCGCCACCAGCTTCAACCTGGGCTCCGGCGGCCTGCTGGTGACCCCCACCGTGCAGATCAACTTCCCGCCCCTCTCCGTGCCCCCCGGCACCACCCTGCAAGCCCAAGCCCTAGCCCTCGAATTCGGCCCCCTCGGCACCTGGTACTCCTTCACCAACACGGTGCCCGTCCTGCTGCCCTGAGGCCCGCCGCTCGTGCCACGGCCTGATCCGCGCGAGCGACGGGCTGATCTGCGCGGGCCACGGCCTGATCCGCGCGGGCCACGAGCGCGCCGAGCGCTGCTCGTTAAGCGGGGATCCGACCGCGATCGCCAGCCAGCTCAGCGCAGCGACGACTCGCCGATCCAAGGCGCGCTCGCCCATCGTCCAGCCGTGGCCGATCCACGGTTCCTTCACTCCTGCCCCCTCGCCCCCATTCGACTGCCCATGTTCGCCAAGCCCCTCGCGATCCTGCTCTCTGCCCTGCTCTGCCTGTGCCTGCCGTTCGTCGGCACGACGTCGGCCCAGACCTACGCCCTGCGCCTCAGCGACGGCACCCTGGAATTCCCCTACCACCCGATCATGAAGACCGGCGGGAACGCCACGATCGAGTACTGGGTGCGGGCGTCGGCGCCGCCGAACCCCTCGATCGCGAATTTCGCGATGCAGCGCTATCAGGACAGCGCCGAGCACAAGGACCTGACCGTGAACGGCAATGGCTCCATCGGCTTCATCTACACCTACCCCTGGCCGGAACAGACCACCGGCGTGTTCCCGACGGTGTTCGATGGCCAGTGGCACCACTACGCGGCTGTCCGGCGCTCGAACGGGAGCTGGTCGATCTACTTCGATGGTCAGCAGGTCCTGTCGGGCTCCGGGCCGACGACCGTGTTCAACGGTGGCACCTCACCGACCAAAGTCTTCGGCCAGAAGGGCAGCTGGGAAGTCCGCGAATTCCGCTGGTCTTCGACCAACCGCTACAACTCGAATTTCGTGCCGGCCAGCAATTGGCCCAACGACGCCGCCACAGCCATGCTGGGGCGCTTCAACCAGGCCTCGGGCGCGACCTACACGGAGCTGAGCTCCGCGGCCCAGGTCGGGACCTTGACCGGCAGCTACCAATGGATCCCCCTGGCGGCGACCCTGTCGGTCTCGCCGGCCAGCCACCCAGCGGCCACCGGGGGCCCCGTGCAGATCCAGGTCCAAGGAGTGCCCGCGGGGCCGGTGGAGGTGCTGATCGGCGGCCTGGTGATCCCGGGCGTGGTCTCGAGCGGCTCGGTGCAGGTCACGGTGCCCCCGCTGGGTTCCGCGTCCGCGGCGGACGTCAGCGCCGACGTGTCGGTGCGCTGGCAGGGCCCGAGCGGCCCGCTCGTGACCCAGGTGCTGCCGGCGGGCTTCCAGTGGTTGGTCTCCAAGGTCCAGAGCGTCCAGCCGAGCGCCGTGGTCTTCGACAGCCCGACCGCGGTGACCTTCGAGCTCTCCGGCAACGTCGTCTCCCAGGGATCGGGCCAGGTGCGCTTCGGCGGTCAGCCGCCGGTGCTCGGGACCTGGTCGCTGATCGGCGGCAAGACGATCGTCTCGACCGTGACGCCCGTGATGCCGGCCCCGGGCAACTACCCGATCCAGCTGCGGATCACGACCCCCGGGGGCATCACGGAGCTGACCCTGGCGAGCAGCGGGGCGCTGGTGTTCCTGGACGCCTCCGTCCAGTCCCTGAGCAAGACCAGCGGTTTCCAAGGCGGCGGTGAGCCGGTCACCTTCGGACTGGCCGGCTTCCAGCCCGGCATCCCGGTGCAGGTGGCCTTCGGATCGGCCTTGGCCAGCGGGACCCCGGTCGGCCTGGTGGGCGCTTCGACCCTGACCGTGCTGACCCCGCTGTCCCCGGTGGCCGGCCCGGTGGATGTGACCCTGACCCAAAACCTCGGCGGCGGCCAGACCAAAACCGCCAGCCTGCCGGGGGCCTTCACGTTCCTGCCGCCGACCCTCGGCAACCTGAACTCTGGCGCCGGCCCCCAGGCCGGCGGGCAAGCCCTGAGCCTGCCGACCAGCGGGTTCGCGCCCGGCAACATCACCGTGCGCCTCGGCTCGACCACGACGCAGGGCCTCGTGCAAGGCACCGGCGGCAGCCAGAGCGTGAGCTGGACCACGGTCGCTTCCCCGCAGCCGGGCCCGGTGGACCTGCGGCTGGAGCAGGGCGTCTTCAACGTGCTGAAGCCGGGCGCCTACCTGTTCCGCGAGCCCCAGATCCTGGCGGTCAGCCCGGACCAGGGCTCCTGGTACCTGCCCCAGCAGCTGACCATCAGCGGCCTCAACTTCGCGCCGAATGTTCCGGCGACGGTGCGCTTCTTCGGGGAGCAGCCGGTCCCGGCCTCCGTCCAGTCCGGCACCACGGTGACCTTCGCCCTGCCGGCGGAGTTCCTGCAGGGCGCCGGGCCGCTCAGCGTGATCGTCACGCAGAACGGCGTCAGCGCCAGCTTCGAGCAGGCTTTCGTGTGCCTGCCGGCCCTGGATACCCAGGTCAGCGGCACGGCGTCCCAGGGCGGCGTGCTGCGCTACAACGTGGCGAGCGGCCAGGGCGGCTTCGCCGTGGCGCTGCTCTCCCCCTCGCTGGGCGCCCTGCCGCTCAGCCTGCCGGGCTACCACTCGAGCTTCGGACTGAACCTGGCCACCAGCTTCAACCTGGGCTCCGGGGGCCTGCTGATCAATCCGACCTTCTCCCTGCCCTTCCCGCCCCTGTCCGTGCCGGCGGGGACGGTGCTGCAGTCCCAGGCCCTGGTGCTGGAGTTCGGCCCCCTCGGCACCTGGTACTCCTTCACCAACACGGTGCCCGTGCTGCTGCCCTGAGGCTTCCGAGCCGCCCCGTTGTTGCCCCGGTGAAGCCCTGCATGCATCCGTGCGGGGTGGAGCCGGGGCAGCGCGGGTGCGGTGCTGCGAAGAAAGCGCTTGGCGGTCTTGGGGCCTGGCCGCCGGCGTGGCGGCGCCGCGAGCCGGGTCGCTGCGCACGTTCGAGCGGCGGCGGGGATCGAGGCGGCGGCCGGCGGCTTTAGGTCCATGGGCCGGACCCCGCGGGCCCCTGGACTGCCGGCTCGGCTGAATCCGCGCGCCATCCGGAGGCCGCCGCCCGCCGACCGGCGGATCTGCCGTCCTGGCATCTCCTTGGACAAGGCAGGGAAAAAGCCCGTCCAGGGAACTGCCAAACTGGCGCCAGAACAAAGGGCGAACGGATTCCCGCCGGTTTCAGGCCGGGTTGGCCGCGGGGCGCAAGTTGGCCCTGGGCATGGGGTTCGGAGGGCTCGGGGGGGCCGCGGGGGGCGGGGCGCCGGGCGGGTGGGATACCAGTCCGGCTGGGGGAGTCGATACTAGTGCCCGCAGGGCCCCGCGCGGGCCCTGCTCCGTCCCCGCGCTCCCTGCGGGGGCCCAAGTCCCCCATGTCTTCCCTTCAGCCCCGTCCCGCGGTCCGGCGCGCCCTGGCGCGTCCGCACCTGCGCGAGCGCATCGACGCCACGCCGCTTTCGGCCGAGGCGCGCGCCTTGGCGTTGCGGGAGCTGGACCAGATCGAGGAGCTCGGACCGGCCCATTCGATCGCGCCGCGCGCCCACCTCGAGTGGCTGCTGAGCCTGCCGTGGCGGCAGTCCGGAGTGCGCCGGCCGGCGATCGCCCCGCGCCGGGTGGTGAACGCGCTCGACCGCTCGCACCTCGGGCTCAAGTCGGTCAAGGAACGCATCGCCGAGTACCTGGCGGTCCACCGCCTGCGCGGGGCCTCCGGGGGCGACGTGCTGGGCTTCGTGGGGCCCCCGGGCACCGGCAAGACCAGCCTGGCGCGCGCGCTGGCGCTGGCCCTCGGGCGGCCGTTCGTGTGGATCCCGGTCGGCGCGGTCACGGCCGAGAGCGAGCTGGTCGGCGTGCCGGTGACCCAGCCAGGCGCCATGCCGGGAGCGATCCTGGAGGGCCTGCGCCGGGCGGGCTCCAGCGACGCCGTGGTCGTGCTCGACGAGCTCGACAAGCTGCAGCTGGGCGCCTCCGGGGAAGCCCTGGGGGCGCTGCTGGCCCTGTTCGACCGCGAGGCGCGCAGCGAGTTCTTCGATCGCTACCTGGGGCTGCCCTTCGACCTGTCGGGCTGCCTGATCGTGGCCACGGCCCACGACACCGAGGAGATGCCGGAGGCCCTGCTCGACCGCCTCGACGTGGTCGACTTCAGCGGCTATTCCGAGGAGGAGAAGGCCCGCATCGCGCGGCGGCACCTGGTGCCCGGGGCCCGCGCCCAGGCCGGCGTGTCCGCCAAGCAGTTCCGGCTGACCACCGGCGCCCTGAACCGGCTGTTGACCCACTACACCGAAGAGGCCGGCGTGCGGCAGCTCGAGCGCCAGCTGTGCGCCCTGGCGCGCAAGGCCGCCATGCGCGTGGTGCAGGGCCGCTCTGGCCTGGCTGTCACTCAGAAGGACCTGGCGGAGCTGCTCGGCCCGGCTTCCCGGGACGAAGAGCTGCGCGCCCGGCGGCCCGCCCTGGGCGCGGCCACCGGCCTGGCCTGGACCTCGGCGGGCGGCACCCTGCTGCCGGTCGAGGCCCTGGCGGCGCCCGGCAGCGGCAAGACCAAGATCACCGGGCAGGTCGGCGAGATCCTGCGCGAATCGGTGGAAACCGCCGTCTCGTGCGTGCGCTCGCTGGCCCAGCGGAGCGGCGCCAGCCTGCTGGACGAGCGCGACCTGCACCTGCACTTCCCCTCGAGCGCCGTGCCCAAGGACGGCCCCTCGGCGGGCCTGGCCATCGCGGTGGCGCTCTATTCCCTGTGCTCGCGGCGGCGCGTGCGGCACGACGTGGCCCTGACCGGTGAATTGACGCTCTACGGGGCGGTGCTGGCCATCGGCGGGGTGCGCGAAAAGCTGCTGGCGGCCCGCCGGGCCGGCCTGCGCGAGGTGGTCGTGCCCGAAGGCAACGGCCAGGACCTGCTGCAGTTGCCGGTCGAGCTGCGCAAAGCGGTCAAGATCCACCGCGTCTCGAACCTCGAGCAGGCCTTGGCGATCGCGCTGACCAAAGGCAAGAGCCGCAGCGGCGGCAGCGTCGATTCGCGGCCCTACTACGAGCCCAAGAGCGCCGCCCGCGCGCGCAAACGGCGAGCGCGCTGACCCGACCGCCCCCGCTGCCGACCGGCGCCGAACGGTGCCGACCGGCGCCCGTTGGTTCCGATCGGCGCCGACCGGCGCCGACGCCTTTCCCCCGCGGCGCCCAGAGCCCCGGGTGCAGGTCTCGGCGCCGACTCCCAAGGCGTTCGCAACGCGGGCGCGCCGCGGCGGCCGGCCAAGCCCATCCGCGCGCAGACGACGGGCGCGGCGCGGCGATCCCGTCGATCGGAGTCGTTGGTCAGGGCGCAGCCGCCGTGTGCCGAAGGGCCGAGGAAGCCCGCGCCCCTCGGGCCGCGCCAGCGCCGTCTGAGGGGCCTGACCGCGCGGTCTGAGGGGCCGGTCCGCTTGGCCGCGCACCGCCATCCGGCGGACGCCGGGGCGGAGATCGGCGTGGAGCGCCGATGCCAGCGCCCCCCCCTAGCTTCGCGAGCGCCGCCCGCGCCGGCGCGGGACGCCGGACTCCCCCGGCGAGCGCCCGGGGGCTGCGGGGGTTGTGCCGCGGGCGGGGTCGGCGGCATCCTGGATCCATGGCCGGTTCCCGAGCGAAGCGCGAGCTCCTGCTGCTCACCGGCCCGCTGGCCTTGGTGGGCGGTGCGGCGGCCTTCGCTCAGCTCGGGCCCGCGGGTGCGGGCGGCCAAGCGGCGCGCCAGGAGAGCGGCCCGCCGCGGCCCCTGGTAACGCCCAAGGCGGTCGATCAGGAGCAGACCTTCTTCGAGCAGTGCGACCGCGATCAGGGCGGCTGGATCTCCTTCGTGGAAGCCCGCGAGGCCCTCGGGATCACGCGCGACGAGTTCTTCAGCTTCGATCGCGACCGCGATGCCCGCATCGATCGCGAGGAATGGAGCCAGCGCTATCGCACCGTGGTCGAGCGCACGGGCGGCTTCCCGACGCCCAAGGTGTCCGCCAGCGCCGGCGCCGCCCCGCCGCGCAGCGCCGAGCAGCTGCGCAACGCCTTCGACACCGACTTCGACGGCGGCCTGGGGGCCGCCGAGCTGGCCCAGTTCTTGAAGGACTATCCCATCCCCGGGTTGACGCCGCCGCTGATCCTGTCGCAGCTCGACGCCAACGGCGACCTGCGGCTCGATCTCGGCGAGGTCGGCGTGCTCGCGGCGCTGCTCGACACGTTCCGCCAGCAGCTCGGTCCCGCGGCCCTGCGCCCGGAGCGAGCCACCAGCGTGCTCGAGCTGTTCGGCCAGCCGGAGGAACGCGGCAACAACGCCCTGCCCGAGCCCCCGCGGCTGGCCGGGCCCCTGCCGGTCTTCGAGCGCCTCGACACCGACCACGACGGCTTCCTGTCCGACAAGGACTTCTTCGAACTGCAGTACCCGCTGACCCTGCCGGTGCGCGGCGCCGGTGTGATCGCGGCCCTCGACCGGGATGGGGACGGGCGCCTGTCCCTTGCCGAGTTCCAGGATGCCCTCGGGAACAGGGGCGCGCCGCGCCCCGCGCGCTGAAGCCGGCCGCGGCTTTCCGGGCTGGCGGGGAGCCAGCGAATCGGGGCCGGCCCGCCGATCGTTGCTCGCTTCGAGGGCCGCGCCGGGGACTCGACCGACCCGACGGGAGCGGGCCCGATCGGCGGCTCCAGGGGCGGCGGCCTCCGAGACCCGGGCCCCGGACGATCGCCTACGCTTCGGGCGGCGCTGCTCTCTCGCCGTGGCGAACGTCTTCGGCCTGGTCCTGGCCCTGGCAGGGTTCTATCTGCTGCTGCGCTTCGTGTGGCCGAAGCAAGGCGTCGACCTCGATCGCCCGATCGACGCTTCCGACCCCCGCGTGCACGGCACGCTGATCGGCCTGAGCGGCGGCTCGATCGGGGACGCGGCCGTGGCGCGCTACGCCCTCGAGCGCTTCGAAGCCCTGCACGGACGCAAGGCCACCCTGCGCGACGCCGCCACCGTGGCGGGGCTGCTCGAGAGCACACCGCGTTGACCGAAACCGACCGGGGATCGAGGCCCCCCGGCGGGCGCCGAGCAGGAGACGCCGCCCGTCCGCCCGCTCTTGGTCCGCCCAGGGCTGGAACGGGGGCGGAATCCGCGGGGTCGCGGCCTTGGAGCTGCGGACTCCGTGGGATTGCGCTGACCCGCGCGTTGGTCAGCGGCGGGTTGGCTCGGCGGCGGGCGCTTGCGCGCTTTGGAGCAGGGTCGGCAGGGCGTCGTCGACCGCCAGATCGAAGCACACGCGCCGGATCCAGGAGCGCGCGCCCTCGGCCGACAGGTTCCAGCGCAGGGCCAGCGCTGGATCCGCGGCTTTTTCGGCGGCTTCGCGGCGCAGGCGGCGTTCGGCGGTGAGGGAATCGAGGGCGCGATCGAAATCGGAGCGGTCCGGATCGGCCAGGCTCAGCGCCGCGGCGAACAGGGCCCACAGGGCGCGCTGCTGCGCCGCCGCGGGATCGAGGCCCAGGCTGATCGAGTCCTGCAGTTCGCCGTGCGCGCCCCAGCACAGGCCCACGCAGGGCGCGCGCGCGCTGAGGCTCGGACCGAAGACCTGCTCCGTGTCGAGGGCCAGCTCCCCCGAGGGCAGTTGACCCAGGGGCTCGAACAGGTCGAGCCAGGCCTGCCGCAGCCAGATCGCGGCGCCCTGCTGATCGCCGGGGCCGACGGCGCTCGGGCGGCCAGGCGCTGCGGGCCCGAAGGCCTGCGCCGAAAGCGGCGAATCGGGCGGCAGGGGCGCGCCGGCACCGGGATCTCGGCCGCGCACGAGCAGCGGCACGCTGCCGTCCGGGCGGTCCGCGGCAGACAGGGCCAGCACGAATTCGGCGGAGGCCGGGGCCTCCGCCAGGGCCGCTTGCGCCAGGGCGTCCACGGGCCCGAGATAGAGCGCGAGTTCGAAGCTGAGCGGGCCTGCGGGCGAATCGGGCAGGGCTGCGGCCAAGCGCGCGAACTCGCGTCGGAGCAGCGGCTCGAGCGCCGCGCGCTGGCCTTGGCCGGCGCGCAGCAGCACGCGGCGGCCCGGGCTGCGCCCGAGGCACAGGAGTTCGCCGCTGCCCAAGGGCACGCGCCGCAGCGCAAAGGGCTCCGGCAGCGCCAGGGCCCAGGCCACGGCTGCTTCGGGATCGCAATCGGGGCCGAGATCCAAAGCGGACAACGGCGCAGGACTCGCGTCCGAGGGCGCCGGCTGGGCGTCGGACGTCGCTGGCTTCGAGTCCGCAGGCGCGGCGGCTGGATCCATGGGCTCGGCCGCGGCCTGCGCAACGGGCCCGTCCTGCTCCCCATCGGAGGTCGCGCCCGCCGCGGGCTCGGCCTCAGCCGGCCCTGCAGGCTGCGCAGCTTCCGCGAGCGGCGCCAACTCGCCAGGCGTTGCGGCCGGCAGCTCGGCCGGCGGCTCGGCCGGCGGCTCGGCGCCCGGCGCTGCGGCCAGGTTGGCGGCCATCCCGCGCGGGATGGGCCGGCCGGTCCGCGCGAGCAACAGCTCGAGCTGGGAGCTGCGCAGGGAGCTGGCCCGCGCCACCGGCGGGCCGGCAAAGGCCACCGGCCGCAGGTAGTTCGGCTCGGGCGTGTTGGCGGCCCGCTGGCGCTCCCCGACTTCGATCGCCTTGCGCAGGGTGCCGAGGGAGGGGGTGCCGCTGCGGCAGCCGGCGAGCAAGCACAGCAGCAGCAGGCCCCGGGCCGCGCGCTGGGGCGCTCCGAGCCGCGGCGATTTCACAGATAGCGCTCGATCAGCGGGGCCAAGCGCTGGCGCACCTCGGGCCCGATCAGTCGCCGGTCGGTCATGATCGCGGTCTTGAGGGCCGTGCCGCAATGGCACGCGCTGGGCGCGGCCAGCTTGGGGATCGCCCGGCGCAGCACCTCGCGGGCGTTGCCCACGTTCTTGTGCATGATCGCCACGATCGCTTCCACGGTCACGGACTCGTGGCTGTCGTGCCAGCAGTCGTAGTCCGTGGCCATGGCCAGGGTCGAGTAAC
Source organism: Planctomycetota bacterium (assembly GCA_044375105.1). GTDB lineage: Bacteria > Planctomycetota > UBA1135 > UBA1135 > JBIKLM01. The sequence continues at coordinate 743 of JBILNK010000163.1, read as the reverse complement.
ACATCTCGGCCTCGCGGGCCAACTTGGCCTCCTGCAGGTTGGTCATGCCGATCACCGAGGCACCCCACGAGCGGTACAGGTGGCTTTCGGCGCGGGTCGAGAACTGCGGGCCCTCCATGTTGACGTAGGTGCCGCCGTCGTGGACCGTCAAGCCCACCTGGCGGGCCGCGCCGAGCAGGTGCTGACGCAGGTCCGGGCAGACCGGATCGGCGAATTGCACGTGGGCCACGATGCCGTCGTGGAAGAACGTGTCGGGCCGGTGCCGCGTGCGGTCGATGAACTGGTCGATGACCACGAAGTGGGCGGGGACGATGTCCTCGCGCAGGGAGCCGACGGCGCTGACCGAGAGGATGCGCGAGACGCCCAGCTTCTTGAGGCCCCAGATGTTGGCGCGGAAGTTGATCTCGCTGGGCGAGATGCGATGGCCGCGGCCATGCCGGGGCAGGAACACGAGCCGGATGCCGCCCAGCTTGCCGGTGATGTAGGCGTCCGAGGGCGGCCCGTAGGGCGTGGCCAGGGCGATCTCGCGGACTTCGCTGAGGCCCTCCATCTCGTAGAGGCCCGAGCCTCCGATCACGCCGATGGTCAGCTCGCTCTGGGGATTCGTCATGGGCAGCGGGGTCGCGGGGGCGCTGGGGACGCCCCGGGGTCAGCGGGGGACAGCGCGGCGATCGTAACGGGCGGCCCCGCGCCGGGCAGCGTCCCGATCGGCGCCGGCCGGCGCGGGGATCGGTCGCCCGACC
>JBILNK010000162.1:0-9841 GCA_044375105.1 Planctomycetota bacterium | reverse complement strand
TGCCAGGCGCAGGGCCTCGGCCGCGGGACCCAAGGCACTGGGCTGGGGGGCATCCTCGGGTTGGTTCTGGACGGGCTCGCTCATCTCGGGAGGGGTCGCCTGGGGCGCGCCAGGGGGCCGGGGGGGCAGCGCGAAGTCGGGGGGGCGCCAGGACGCGAAAACGTCGCCGGGCAGGGGAGCAGTTGGGGGCAGCTCGGGGGTCGAGCGTCGATCCGGGGGCCGGATCTGGGCGGGCCGTGGGGCCCGGGCGGGAGCGGGGGTCGGCTCCGGCTCCCCTTGGGACCGCCGGAGTTCAGGGCCGCGCCCGGCGGGCGCGGCGAGACGCAGGGGCTGGCCGGTTGGCCAACGGGGGCTTCAGCCCACCCCGTCCTGCGGTCCGCCGGGACCTCGCGCGCGACCGGGCCAGCGCTGGGGCCGCGGACTCGGCCGGCTCCCGATGCGGCGGACCCGCGGGGCGGGGCCAGCACAGGCGGGGCGGAGCCGGGAAGCCGAGCGGTCTTTGGCGGTGGCTTGCACGTGGAGGCGAGGTAGGGCCGACGAGCCACGATCGGCCCGGCGGATGGGGGGAAGTTGCGAGGTAGCAGGAGCCCGGACTCCGGGGAGCAGCCGTGTTCCGGCTGCGCCGGTCCAAGGCCGGCCCGTGGCGCGGGCCCGCCCGGGTGGTCCGGGCGGCGGATCGAACCAGGCTCGCGGCTCCGGGGCACCGGCGTTCGCCGGTCGGAGTCGCTTGCGCGGAGGGTCGGTCGAGGCGGAGGGCAGGTCTAGGCGTCCGTCGCACGAAGTGCGCAACGGCGTCGAGCGGGTACGCATTAGAGGAGCTGAGTCAGCGTTCGTCAACATGATCCCAGTGTTGGTTCGCGCCCCGTGGAGCGGCCGCGAAAGGGCGCCGAATTTCCGCTTAGTTGACCTTGACGAGCGCCGCGTCCGGCGCTCCTGGCAGCTTCAGCGCGAGGCCGGCGCGCGCAGCACGCGCGCCAGTATCTCCGCGGCGCGATCGAGCTCCTCGGCGCGCGTCGAGCTGCCCAGCGACAGCCGCAGCCCGCGGCGCGCCGCGTCGTCGTCGCGCCCCAGCGCGCGCAACACGTGGCTCGGCTCGATCGATCCGCTGGCGCAGGCCGAGCCCGAGGAAACCTCGAGCCCTTCGAGGTCGAGTCGCGTCACCAGCACCTTGCCGTCGCCGCCGCTGGCCGACAGGTTCAGCGTGTTCGGCAGCCGCTCGGGATCCTCTGCGGCCGGGCCGTTGATTTCGAAGGCCAGCCCGTGGCGCGCCAGAGCGGTCAGCAACAGTGCGGTCTGCTCGCGCCAGCGGGCCGCGCGCTCGCGCAGTTCGCGCAGCGCCAATTCGATCGCCAGGGCGGCCGCGGCGATGCGCGCGGCGTCCTCGGTGCCCGGCCGCAGCCCGGCCTCCTGGCCGCCGCCGAAGCTGCGCGGTGCCACACGCACGCCCCGCCGCACGAACAGCACCCCGACGCCGAGGGGTCCGCCCAGCTTGTGGGCGCTGATCGCCGCCAGGTCCAGGCCCGCGGCCCGCAGATCGACGGGCACGCGCCCCACGGCCTGCACCAGATCGCTGAACAGCGTGCCGCGGAAGCCCCCTGAGCGCAGTCGCGCGGCCAGCTCGACCAACGGCCAGACCGCGCCGATCTCGCCGTTGGCCCACGGCAGGCTGAGCAGGTCGCAGGCGGCCAGAGCCTCGAATTCTGGCTCGATTCGGGGTCTTCCCCGGGAATCTACCGGGATCCAAGCGAGGCTTGCCCCGCGCCGCTCCAGGGCCCGCGCGCATTCGATTACCGCCGCATGTTCGATGCTTGCCAGCCCGATCCTCTGGACGGCCGCCGGACCGGCCTCGAAGCGCCCGATCAGCGCCAGGTTGATCGCCTCCGTCCCGCCGCCCGTGAAGACCAGCTCATCCTCGTGGACCCCGAGCGCCGCCGCCAGGCGCTCGCGGGCCTCGTCGATCAGCGCCCGCGCCCGACGTCCCGGGCCGTGCAGGCTGGAGGGGTTGCCGAGGCCGGCCTCCAGATGCTCGCGCCAGGCCGCCGCAACCCGCGGATCGAGCGGCGTGGTGGCGTTGTGGTCGAGATAGATGCCCATGGACGCCCCGGGGCGCGGCGTTCAGGACAAAAGACCCGGGCCCGCGCTGGTCGCGGGGATGGCGGGCTCGGGAGCCCGCTGCTTGCCCTGTGCCAGGACTTCCTCGGCCAGCTCGGCGTAGTCGCGCGCGCCGGTCGAGTCGGGCGCGTATTCGAAGATCGATTGGCCGAAGCTGGGGGCTTCGGCCAGCTTGACGTTGGCGGAGATGGCGCGGCGGAAGCACTGCGCCGGGAAGTAGCGCCGGATGTCGCTCAGCACCTCGCGCCCGAGGCGCAGCCGGTTGTCGTACAGGCACGGGATGATGCCCGAGACCGTCAGGCCCGGATTCAGGTGCTCGCGGATCCGTTCGATCACGTCGAGCAAACGGGTCATGCCTTGCAGGGCCAAGAATTCGGTCTGCAGGGCGATGAACACCTCCGAGGCCGCGATCAGCGCATTGAGCGATAGCAGCCCCAGGCTGGGCGGGCAGTCGAACAACACGAATTCCGCCGGCACAACGCCATGGCGTTGCTCGGATTCCGCGCTCCAGCGGGCGAGCGCCCGCGCCAGGATCTGCTCGCGATCCTCGGCTTGGGCCAGCTCCAGCTCGGCGCCCGAGAGGTCGATGCCCGTGGGCACCACCCACAGGCCCGGGGTGCGCGTCTGGCACAGGGCCTCCGCCACGCTGCACGCGCCCGCCAGGACGCCGTAGCTCGAGGGCTCGCCCGCTTCGACCTCGATGCCCAGGTGGGTCGAAAGGTTGCCCTGAGGGTCCAGATCGAAGAGCACCACCCGCTGGCCGGCCCGGGCCAAGGCCGCGCCCAGGTTGACCGCCGAGGTGGTCTTGCCGACCCCGCCCTTCTGATTGACGATCGCGATGCGGCGCATGGGTCCCGGATTGTAGGCCCAGGGAGCGCTCGGTCCTTCGCCCGCCGCGCCCCCTGCTTTTGCCAGAGCCCCTGCCCCTGCCCCTGGCGCGGGCGCCCGCGGTCGATCCGGCTCCGGGCCGCCGAACGCGGCGGGCGAGCGGTCCCTCGTCCGTGTGCCAGGCGCCCGCCCGCAGGGCGGGACCAGGCCGGGCGGCGTCCAGGCAGCTCTGGCACGGACTCCAAGCCAGCCCCGGACGGCATAGGCAGCCCCAGGGACGGCCGGCGCTTCGGCTCGGGCGGGGCGCGCCCGGCGCGGGGGCTAGGTTCCAACGGGCTGGCGCCCTGCGGCGACCCCGCCCAGCCCCGCGCCGGTGGCTCCCCGGCCGGGATGCTGGGCGGCGACGATCCCAGCCTCTGCGGCCGCCGGATGGCGGCCCAAAGGCATGCTGACAGGCTGGTTTGACCGCTCGGGCGCAGCCCGAGTCGATTCTTTCTCCAGCCTGTCAGCGCGCGCGCGTGTAGACGATTTCCATCGTCTTGATGCGCTGGCCGTCATGCAGGTCCCAGGCGACCAGGGTGTGCTGGTCCGGGCCGTTCATCGTGATCTGCTCGATCGTCTGGGCCGGCTTGCCGGTCATCGGGTCGGTTTTGGTGCCGTTCATGGTGAAGACCTTGCCGTCGGCCGAAAGCTCTCCAGTAGAGGTCGACATGTGGGTCGACACGTTGTCGATCCACAGGCTCACGTAGCGGCCCGCGGCGTTGTCGTAGCCGTACAGGGAGGTGCCCTGGAAGGGCTGGCCCATGAAGTCTCCGCTGAAGCGCTGCTCGAGGAAGCGCCCATCGAGGATCCAGGAGCTGTTCATGGCGCCTTCCATGACCATCGGCGGCGCCTCCGGGCCCATGAGCATGGTCACGCTGGCCTTCCAGTTGCCTTCGAAGGCCTTGAGCGCGGCGTGACCCTCGCCCGGCGTGCCGGCGCGGGTCATGGCCTCCATTATCGCCGCCATGTCGGGCATGGCCGGGGCGCCCTCCTGGGCCTTGGCAACCGGGCGGGCGGGCTTCGTGTCCTGGCCGGGGGCTTGGCCGATCCAGATGCCCAGGGTCAGGGCGCCGGCCAGGGAGAGGGCGGAGGGGAGCAGTTGCATCGCAAAAAGGGGCTGGGGGCCGTGGCGGATTCCGGTGCTGGGCCGGTCGCTACGAAGCTAGACGGAGGCCCGGCGAGGATTGCAACGGGCGCCGGTTCCCGCCGCTGGGCCAGGGTTCGAGCGCGGAGCGGGCCCGCAGCGAGCCTCGCTGCCCGGGGTCCCGGTCAGGCCCCGGGCTCTGCGGGCAGCATCCCCCGGGTGAGTCGCACCCATGCCCCGCCCCGCCCCGCGACCGCTGCCGGCTGGCCCGTGGCGTGGCTAGCCTGTGCCCATGAGCACCTCCCGACGTGAGTTCCTGCAGGCTTCGGCGGCGACCGCCGGATGGTTCGCCTTGTCCGCCTGCGCCGGCAGCGGCGGGGCGGGCGAGGCTGCCGGGGGCGGCGCGGGCGTCGATTTCGCGGCCAAGCGGCGCCTGGGGCGCACGGACCTGTGGGTCTCGCCGGTCGGCTTCGGCGGCGCGGAGATCGGCTACGGCGAAGTGCCCCAGGACCAGGTCGATCGGCTGCTCAACCGCGCCCTGGATCTGGGGCTCGACGCGATCGACACGGCCGAGTGCTATCGCGAATCGGAGGAGCTGATCGGCAAGGCCGTCGCCCATCGGCGCGACGAGTACCTGCTGTTCAGCAAGGTCGGCCACTGGCCGACCCGCGACGGCTGGAGCGCGGCGTCGATCGAGAGCACGATCGAGCGCAGCCTCCAGCGCCTGCGCACCGACCGCCTCGATCTGGTGCACCTGCACTCCTGCAGCCAGGCGGTGCTCGAGCGCGGCGAAGCGATCGAGGCCCTCGAGCGCGCCAAGTCCGCCGGCAAGGTGCGCTACATCGGCTACAGCGGCGACTCCGCTGCGGCCGCCTACGCGCTCTCGACCAAGCGCTTCGACACCCTGATGACCTCGGTCAACTTCGCGGACCAAGAGGCCATCGAGCTGCTGCTGCCCGCTTGCCGCGAGCAGGGCCTGGGCGTGGTCATCAAGCGCGCCCTGGCCAACGCGGTCTGGCGCTACGACGACCTGCCCGGCAACGAATACCACCAGGAATATTGGCGGCGCATGCGGGCCCTCGACTTCGACTTCACGCGCCCTGAGCGCCGCGGCGACGCCGGCCCGACGGGCCCGGCTTCTATCGCCCTGCGGTTTGCCCTGAGCCTGCCCGGCGTGCACACCGCCGTGATCGGCACCACCAACCCCGAGCGCTTCGCCGAAAACCAAGCCCTGCTGGGCGCCGGCCCGCTGCCGGAAGACCAGATCGCGGCCATCCGCCAGCGCTGGTCGGAGATCGCCCCGCCCGCCTGGGTCGGCCAGATCTGACCGGCCCCCCCGGGAGGATCCCGGGCCGCCGGATCAGCCGCTGCGCCCTTTGCGCAGCCACAGGCTGCCCGAATCGCTCCGCAAGGCTTTGGGGGCGACCCGTGCCAGCGCGTCTCGGTGGAATTGCTGCAGGAAACTGCCGAACAGCACGATCTCGAAGCTCTGGTTGTATTGCAGGAAGGCCCGCAGCGCGTAGGCTTCGTTCCAGGCCCGGTTCTCGAGCACCCAGGGGCGCGGGTACTCGAAGGGATGGAAGATGTCGTGGAAGTGGATCCAGACGCCGTCGGCCAAGCTGGGCAGGATCTCGAACAGCAGGCGATTGACGTCGCTGTCGATGCGGCACACGTGCGTCGAATCGACGAACAGCACGTCGCCGGCCTCGAGCTCGGCGAACAGCTCGAGCGGCGCGTCCTGCAGGCCCACGGTCACCAGCCGGCCGCGCCCGTGGTCCTGCGGCCCCAGCACCTGCGGCAGGGTCGCCGGCGCCGGATCGATGGCTGTGATCTGGATCTGGTCGCCGAAGAAACGTCGGTTGCAATCGAGCATCAGGCAGGTCGACCAGCCCGAACCGGCCTCCAGGATCCGCCGGGGCGCGATGTGGCGCAGCATGCAATGCAGGAACACCGCGTCCGCGTAGGAGAAGGCGGTGTTCTCGTAGCGATAGAGCAGGCCCGGCAGGGCTTCCGGCGCCCAGGGCATCTCGGCGTGGTACCCGCCGAAGGTCGCCAGCAGCGCCAGCTGCTCGGCCTCGCGGAGGTCGATCCCCGGCAGGCGGCGCGGCGGCGGCGCGAAGATCCGCTCCTGGCAGCGCAGCACCTCCGCCAGGGCCGGGATCGGCGAATAGAAGTGGCCCGGCGGAACCCACAGGTCCGCTTTCCCGGCGTCCCGCAGCCTCGCCAGCAGGTGCTCCCGCTCGGCCAGCAGGGCGTCCCGCTCGAGCCGCAGGCGACGGCTGGCTTCGCTCTCGTCCATGGTCACCGGCGAATCCTGCGCTCGCCTGGCCGCTCCTGTCCATCCCGAGGTCAGCGAGCCCCAGGGGAAGCAGGTTCGATCCGCGCGAGCGCTTCGATCCAGCCCGGCCCTGCCGCTTCGCACCCGGCCTCCGAGCCGCGCCCCAGCGCCCGATCGGCACGCCCCTGTGACCGTCCCGGCCCAGAGGCCCCGCCGGGTCCTGCCGCCGGCGCCCGGGGGAACGGCCCCGCAGGCGCGGCGCCCTGCGACGCTGCCACGCAGGCCCCTCGACCCCGATGGTTCCCCCCCGCCGAAGGCGATCGCCACTGGGGTTCGCCCTGGCGTCGGTGCTCCGAGGCCTCGATCCGGCCCTGGTTCAGCGCTATCCGGCCCGCACGGCGCCAAGACCCGTCAGCAGGTCCTCCAGGGCGGCCTCGACGCGCGGCACGAAGGGGCGGTGCAGCAGCGCGACGCGGCGCTCGGTTTCTTCGATGCGCGTGTCGGCGCCCGCTGGGTCCAGCTGCAGGCAGAACTCGCTCTGGCCAGCGCCGGCGACGCGGATCCGCACCCGGCGGCCCGACCAGACCAGCTCGACGTTGGCGGGCAGGGGGCGGATCGCCAGGTGCGCTTCGATGTCGGCCTGGACCTGGGCGCAGGTCCGTCCGGCCACGATCCAACGGAGGGGCATGGGGGTCCGGTCTCGGTGTCGGCGGATCCGATCGCAAACGATCGAAGAGGGCCGAATTCTCCAACATTGCGATCAGATAGGATCGCGGAACGGAGTCGGTTCCGAAGATTCGATCAAAAACGATCGGATTCGCTCGATTGGACCAATAAATCGATCGATAATGATCACATGAAGATCCAAGACCTGGCCACGGAGCCGGCGCGGCTGGCGGAGCTGGGGCGGCGCCTGGAGCTGGTCCGCCGGCAGCGGGGCCTGTCCCAAGAGCAGCTGGCGGAGGCCGCCGGCGTGGGGGTCGCGACCGTGCGGCGCATGGAGGACGGAAAGGACGCCCGCCTGGGATCCTGGCTGCGGCTGCTCGAAGCCCTGGGGATGCTGGCGGGGCTCGACCAGGTGCTGCCCGAGGAGTTCCGCTCGCCGCGGGCCGAGGTGCAAGGCCAGCGCCGGCGTCCCCGGCGCGCCAGGCCCTTCGGCCAGGCGGGCCCGGGATCGGGCCCTGTCTGGGGAGACGAGCAGCCATGACCACGGCCACGGTGCGTCTCTGGGGCACGCCGGACGGCTATGTGGCCATGGACCGCGAGGAACGCTTCGCCCGCTTCGAGTACGACCCGGACTTCGTCGCTTCGGGCATCGAGCTCGCGCCGTTGGCGATGCCGCTGCAGGCCGGCCACATCTATCGCTTCCCCGAACTCGAACCGCAGAGCTTCCACGGCCTGCCCGGGTTGCTGGCGGACAGCCTGCCGGATCGTTTCGGCAACCGGCTGATCGATGTCTGGCTGGCCCGCGCGGGGCGGCGCCGCGAGGATTTCAACGCCGTCGACCGGTTGTGCTATACGGGCACCCGCGGCATGGGCGCGCTCGAGTTCGAGCCCGCCACGGGGCCCGCGGAGGGCGGCGATCGGCCCCTGGAGGTGGCCCGCCTGGTTGAGCTGGCGGCGCTGGCCTTCGCCGAAAAGGAACGCCAGGCGTCGAACCTCGATGGCTCGGGCGGCGACCAGGCGCTGCTCGACATCCTCAGCGTGGGCACCTCGGCCGGCGGCGCGCGGGCCAAGGCGGTGGTCGCTTTCGACCCGCGCACCAAGGCCGTGCGCTCGGGCCAAACCGACCTGTTGCCGGGCTTCGAGCACTGGCTGATCAAATTCGACGGCGTGCGCCTGAGCGGCGATTGGGGCATCGCCGATCCGGCCGGCTACGGGCTGCTCGAATACTCCTACTCGCGCATCGCCGCCGCCTGCGGCATCGAGATGGCCGAGTGCCGCCTGCTCGAAGAGAACGGGCGCGCCCACTTCATGACCCGGCGCTTCGATCGCGATCCACAGGGACGCAAGCGCTGCATCCAGACCTTCGCCGCCCTGGCCCATTTCGACTATTCACAGACCGGCGCCTACTCCTACGAGCAGCTCTTCGAAACCATGCGCCGCCTGGACCTGCCGAGCCCGGCCTTCGAGCAGCAGTTCCGCCGCGTGGTCTTCAACCTGGTGGGCTGCAACCAGGACGACCACGTCAAGAACTTCGCCTTCGAGATGGACCAACGCGGGCGCTGGGCGCTGACCCCGGCCTACGACCTGTGCCATGCGGAGGGCAGCGGCTTCACCCACCAGCACCAGCTGAGCCTCAACGGCAAGACCCAGGGCTTCACCCGGTCCGATCTGCAGGCCCTGGGTGCGCACGCACGCCTGCCCCAGGGGCGCGAGCGGCGCATCCTCGACCAAACCCTGGCCGCCTTCGCCGGCTGGCCCGCCCTGGCCCGGGAACTGAAGATACCCGCGCCCCTCGAGGCCCACGTCCGGCGCACCCTGCGGCTCGAGTGGTCCTGATGCGGGCAGACCGCAGGCCGCGCGGAAGCGCGGCCTGCGGTCCGCGTTCACATGCGCAGGCAGCTGGCCCAGCTTCGCTCGATGTCCAGGCTCTGCGGACCCACGAGCCCCAGCACGGCGCGAATGCGCACGTCATGGTTCTGGAAGGGCGTGGTCGGCAGGATCAGCGAGTGGGTTTCCGTGCCGGGCAGGAGCACGAAAAAGGCCGGCAGGAGCTGCGGGTTGAACTTGATCGGCAAGGTCAGCGGTATGCTCGGGCCGTTGGGCATCAGGTCGCCTTCGAACATCAACACGCCGATGCGATCCCCAGGGATCTCGATGCCATGCACCTCGAACAGCATCGAGTCGGTTGGGACCGACGGTTGATTCGGGCCGAAGGAATCGAAGCGCTGCAGCGACAAGCCCATCGAGCTCTTCGACAAGTCGCCTTCGTACATGACCGCCACCGGCGTGCCCACCACGGAGTCCAGAATGAAGTTCTCTTTGGGATCGCGGCCGCATAGGCCGGTGACCTCATCGGGCCCGATGCCGATCACGCTGTCGACCGGGATTCCGGGGCCGCTGGGAGTCTGGCGGACGGACAGCGGTTTGGCTGTCACGGCGCCCGTGGCGCCGTTGTTCGATTGCGAGACCAGGATCTCGGCCTGGGGCTTGTTGCTCGAAACGGTGCCGCTCGGATCCACGGATAGGACGGTGCTGCTCGAATCCAGGGAGAAGACGACCCGCCATTGCCCTTCCGTGGTGCCCGGCTGGTCGACCGAGAGCCCGTCGATGGCCGGGCCCGAGCTCTCGTCCACAGCCTGCGGGTAGCCGTACAGCGCGTCCTCATCGAAGGCCACCACCGGGATCGACCATTGCGCGCCGTTCCAGTCCATGCGGTAGACCACGGAAGGGCTGAGCTCGAAGGAGGGTTCGTTGGGAATCACCACCTGCAGGTTGGTGCGACCGGACCCGTTGGCCACCGACCCGTAGCTCAGCCACCAATCGCGGTCCAG
>JBILNK010000259.1:0-4231 GCA_044375105.1 Planctomycetota bacterium | reverse complement strand
CTGGACGATGCCAAGAAGCTCTATTCGGGCTTCGATCTGTGCGATCCGAAGACGTCGGTGTCGATGACCATCAACGGTCCGGCCCCGATGCTGCTCGGCTTCTTTCTGAACGCGGCCATCGACCAACGCTGCGAGAAGTATATCCGGCAAAGCGGCTTGACCAATGAGGTCGAGCGCCAGATCGAAGAGCGCTACCGGCGCTTCGGCCAACCCCGGCCGCGCTATCGCGGGGACCTGCCTCCGGGTAACGACGGACTGGGGCTGCTGCTGCTCGGCACCAGCGGCGATCAGGTCCTGCCCCGCGAGACCTACGAGAAGCTCGCGGCCGAGGCCCTCGGTCAGGTGCGCGGCACGGTGCAGGCCGACATCCTCAAGGAGGACCAGGCCCAGAACACCTGCATCTTCTCGACCGAATTCGCCCTGCGCATGATGGGGGACATCCAGCAGTTCTTCATCGAGCGCAAGGTGCGCAACTTCTACAGCGTCTCGATCTCCGGGTACCACATCGCCGAGGCCGGTGCGAACCCGATCACCCAGCTAGCCTTCACGCTGGCCAACGGCTTCACCTTCGTGGAGTACTACCTGGCGCGGGGCATGGCGATCGACGATTTCGCCCCGAACCTGTCGTTCTTCTTCTCCAACGGGCTGGATCCCGAGTACGCCGTGATCGGCCGCGTGGCCCGGCGCATCTGGGCCCGCGCGATGCGACTCCGCTACGGCGCCAACGAGCGCAGCCAGAAGCTCAAGTACCACATCCAGACCAGCGGCCGGAGCCTGCACGCCCAGGAGATCGCCTTCAACGACATCCGCACGACCCTGCAGGCCCTGTACGCGCTGTACGACAACTGCAATTCCCTGCACACCAACGCCTACGACGAGGCCATCACCACGCCGACCGAGGAGTCCGTGCGGCGGGCCATGGCGATCCAGCTGATCATCAACAAGGAATTGGGGCAGAGCAAGAACGAGAACCCGCTGCAGGGTTCGTTCTTGATCGAGGAGCTGACCGACCTGGTCGAGGAGGCCGTCCTGGCCGAGTTCCAGCGGCTGTCCGAGCGCGGCGGCGTGCTGGGCGCCATGGAGCGCATGTACCAGCGCTCGAAGATCCAGGACGAATCCCTGTTCTACGAGCAGAAGAAGCACGACGGTAGCCTGCCGGTGATCGGGGTCAACACCTTCCTGGATCCCCAGGGCTCGCCGACCATCGTGCCCGCGGAAGTGATCCGCTCGACGGACGAGGAGAAGGACTACGCCATCGCCTGTCGGTCCCTGCAGCGCGCACGCTTCGCCGCGGAAGCCGAGGAGCAGCGCGCGGCGCTCAAGCGCCGCGCGCTCGAGGGGCAGAACCTCTTCACCGGTCTGATGGAAGCCACCAAGTACTGCACCCTGGGCTCGATTTCTGCGGCCCTCTACGAGGTGGGCGGTCAGTACCGCCGCAACATGTGAGCCGCGCGCCGCTGCCCTTCCTCTCAGCGCGCGGCGCCACACCGGAGGCCTGCGGGCCGTGTGCCCGCGCGCTCTGCTTGCCGTTGTCCGGACCCGTCTCGAAGCCCGAATTTTCCTGCCCATGAGCGACGCCAGCCCCTCTATCCAGCCCCGCGGCACCCCGGCCGGCCCCGGGCAGTCCGCCGCCGGTGCCGAGCCCAGCGCCAGCCGTGCGTCGGGCGAGGGGGGATCGAAGCCGGGCTCGGCGTTCGGGCCAGAGGACCTGCCGCTGGACCTGGGGGTGGGTTGGGCCCCGCGCGCCGCGGGCGAGGCCCGACCGGTGGCGCCGCGCACCTGGCTGTCCCTGGCCCCGATCGGCGATGTTTGGCCCGCTGCCGAGGGGTCCCTTGCGCTCGAATCGAGGGCCCAGCGGGAGGCGTTGCTGGCGCTCCTCTCCCAGGACTTGCAGGGCGGCGCCGACGCGATCCATTTCAGCCTGCTGAGCCCGGGCGACGGCCCGACCGCCGGCGAGGCCGCGCTGTTGCAAGCCTTGAGCCAGGGCGACTTCGGGCGCTGGCCCCTGTTCCTGAGCGGCGGCCGGGCCCTGTTGCAGGCGGCGCCTGCCTTGGCTGGCCGCCGGGGGCCCGTGGGCTTTGGCACCGATCCTTGGCGCAGCGCGGATTTCGGCGCGATGGATTGGCAGCGGGTGGCGGCGCTGCCATGTGCAGCAGGCCGGCCCAGCATCGTGCTCTCGAGCTACCGGGTCGAAGCGGCCGGCGCGTCGCCGGAGCTCGAGCTCACTGGGCTGCTGCTGGCGCTGGAGTCCAGCCTGCAGGGACTCGGCGCCGCTGGCCTGTCCTCCGCCGCCGCCGGCGAGCGCATCGGGTTCGAGTTGGCGCTGACCTGCGATGTGTTCAGCACGATCGCCAAGCAGCGCGCCCTGCGGCGCGTGGTGGAAGCCTGGTGGGGCCTGTTCGAGCCCGGATTCGATCCCGCGCTCGCGCCGCTGAGGGGGGTCTCGAGCCAGCGTGAGTTCGACGTCCGCGATCCCTGGAACAACCTGCTGCGCTCTACCTACCAGGCTTTCGGCGGGGTGGTCGGAGGCGCCGATCAGATCGCCCTCTTGCCCCTCGATCAGCCGCTCGGGCGCCGCGGCGAGCTGGGCCAGCGGCTGGCGCGCAACCTGCACACCCTGCTCGGAGAGGAGTCGCACCTCGGGCTGGTCGAGGACCCAGCGCTGGGCTCCTATGCCCTGGAGCGCCGCAGCGAGGATCTGGCCCGCGCCGCCTGGGAGCTCTACCAGCGCCAGCGCAGGCAGGGCGGCGCGGCCGCCTGGTTCGGCGCCGGCGGGCAGCTCGAACAGGAGCTTGCGGCCCTGCACACCAAACGCTCCCAACGCCTCGGCAGCCGGCGGCTGACGCGCATCGGCGTCAACGACTTCGTGGCCCGTGAGGCCACGCCGCAAGCGCCGGGGCAGACGTTCGAGCGCCGGACGCCGCCGGCCGGACCGGCGCGCGATGGAGCCGCCTTCGAGGCCCTGGCGCGGCGTGCCGCCGGAACAGACCCGGCGATTGTGTTCCTGTTGAACCTGGGCCGACAGCGCGACCACCACCCGCGCGCGGCCTTCATGGACGCGCTGCTGGCCGTGGCTGGCATCGAGGCGCGGCACGGCCGCGGCGCGGGCGGCCGGCCGCCCGCCGAGGCGCTCGAAGAGCTCTGCGCCGAGTTCCTGGCGAGCGGCCTGCCGATCGGGATCGTCTGCGGCCGGGACGAGGACGTGCGCGCGGCCCTGCCGGGTCTGCTGGCCCGCTTGCCCCGCGACCGCGCGCTGTATCTGGCCGGCCGCTTCGAGGAGTCCGAAGCCTGGCGCAGCGCCGGCCTGGCCGGCGGCTTCCACCTGGGCCAGGACGCCCAGGCCTTCCTGTCCCAGCTCTTGACCCGCCTGGGCCGTTGAGAGGCTGATCCGCAGGCAAACCGCTGCGCCCGACCGTTTCCGATCGCCCACCGAACCCGCCGAGCTGCCGCCCCATGAGCGCCTCCCGCCCCGACGCCCTGGCTTCGTCCTGGGAACAAGCCCGCGAGCGCGCCCGCGCCCGTCGGGTCCAGCCGCCTTCAGGGCCGCCGCCGACGCTGCTCGAGACCCCCGAGCGGATCGCCCTGCTGCCGCGCTATGGCCCCCCCCGGGTCCACCCCGCGCCTCCGGGCCAGTGGCCCTTCTTGCGCGGACCCTACCCGGCCATGTACGCGGAGCGGCCCTGGACGATCCGCCAATACGCGGGCTTTTCCACCGCCGAGGCCAGCAACGCCTTCTACCGTCGCAACCTGGCCGCCGGACAGATGGGGCTTTCGGTGGCCTTCGACCTGGCCACGCACCGCGGCTACGACTCCGACGATCCGCGCGTGGTCGGCGACGTCGGCATGGCCGGCGTGGCGATCGACTCGATCCTCGACATGCGCGTCCTGTTCGATGGCATCCCGCTCGATCGCATGAGCGTGTCGATGACCATGAACGGGGCGGTGCTGCCGATCCTGGCCCTGTACATCGTGGCCGCCGAGGAGCAGGGCGTGGCCGCGGAGGCGCTCTCCGGCACGATCCAGAACGACATCCTCAAAGAGTTCATGGTGCGCAACACGTACATCTATCCCCCGGCGCCATCGATGCGCATCGTGGCGGACGTGTTCGCCTACACCAGCCGGCACATGCCGCGCTTCAACTCGATCTCGATCTCCGGCTACCACATGCAGGAGGCCGGGGCCAGCGCCGACATCGAGCTGGCTTACACCCTGGCAGACGGGCTCGAATACG
>JBILNK010000230.1:0-5622 GCA_044375105.1 Planctomycetota bacterium | reverse complement strand
CAATTCGCGCCGCGCCTGTCGTTCTTTTTCGGGATCGGCATGGACTTCTTCATGGAGGTCGCCAAGCTGCGCGCGGCGCGCCGGCTGTGGGCCGAACTGATGGCCGAGTTCAAGCCCTCCGATCCGCGCTCCGCGATGCTGCGCACGCACTGCCAGACCTCCGGATGGTCCCTGACCGCCCAGGACGTCTACAACAACGTCGCGCGCACCGCGATCGAGGCCCTGGCGGCCACCCACGGAGGCACGCAGTCGCTGCACACCAACTCTTTCGACGAAGCCCTGGCCCTGCCGACCGACTTTTCGGCGCGTATCGCCCGCAACACCCAGCTCTTGATCGCCCACGAGACCGGCACCACCGAGCTGGCCGACCCCTGGGGCGGCAGCCACTTCGTGGAAGCCCTGACCGATCAGCTGGCCGGCCGGGCGCGCGAGCACCTGGCCGAAGTGGAGGCTCTGGGAGGCATGGTGCGCGCGATCGAGAGCGGCCTGCCCAAGCGCCGGATCGAGGAAGCCGCCGCGCGCACCCAGGCGCGGATCGACTCCGGCCGCCAGACCCTGGTCGGCGTCAACCGCTTCCGCCAGGCGGGTCCCGAGGACGTGCCGGTCCTGTCGATCGACAACCGCGCCGTGCGCGCCACGCAGATCCAGCGTCTGGAGCGCCTGCGCGCCGAGCGCGACGAGGGCGCCACCCGCGCGGCGCTCGAGCGCTTGACCGAGATCGCCGCCAGCGGTCGAGGCAATCTGCTCGAGGGCTCGGTGGTCGCGGCTCGGGCCAAGGCCACCGTCGGGGAGATTTCCCTGGCTCTGGAACGGGTCTTCGGGCGCCACCGGGCCGAGCCCCAGACCGTGCGCGGCGTCTACAGTGCCGAGATGGGGGCCGAACACGCAGAGATCCAGGCCGTGCGCCAGCGCACCGCGCGCTTCCTCGAGCGCCAGGGTCGGCGGCCGCGCATCCTGGTCGCCAAGTTGGGCCAGGACGGTCACGACCGCGGACAGAAGGTGATCTCGACGGCCTTCGCCGACCTGGGCTTCGATGTCGACGTGGGCTCGCTGTTCCAGACGCCGGAAGAAACCGCTCGCCAAGCGCTCGAGAACGACGTGCACGTGGTCGGCGTCAGCAGCCTGGCAGCCGGGCACCTGACGCTGGTGCCGGCGCTGCGCGCGGCCCTCGACCAAGGCGGCGGGGAAGGCATCCTGATCGTGGTGGGGGGCGTGATCCCGCCCCGCGACGTGCCCGCGCTGCTGGCTTCCGGGGCCGTGGCCGTGTTCGGGCCGGGGACGGTCATCGCCGAGGCGGCCGACTCGATCCTCGCATGTTTGGAGCTCGAGCCGCGGTGAATCCGCGCAGCCCCGAGGCCCTGGCGGCGGGCATCCTGCGCGGCGAACGCCTGGCCCTGGCGCGCGGCATCACGCTGATCGAAAGCGAGCGACCGGAGGACTGGCCGCGGGCCGAGGAGCTGCTCTCCCGCTTGCTCGAGCGCGGCGACCTGGCCGTGCGCATCGGGATCTCCGGGGTGCCCGGGGCCGGCAAGAGCTCGCTGGTCGAGACCCTGGGCCTGCACCTGGTCGAGCGCTGCGGCCGACGCGTGGCCGTGCTGGCGATCGACCCTTCGAGCACGATCTCCGGCGGCTCGTTGCTCGGCGACAAGAGCCGCATGCACCTCCTGGCGCAGCACCCTCTGGCCTACGTCCGTCCGAGCCCCAACGCGGCCCATCTGGGCGGCGTCGCGCGGCGCACCCGCGAAGCGGCCCTGCTGTGTTCGGCCGCGGGCTTCGATCTACTCCTGATCGAGACCGTCGGCGTCGGCCAGTCCGAGATCGAGGTCGCGGGCATGGTGGATTTCTTCCTGGTGCTGGCCCTGGCGGGCGCCGGCGACGAACTTCAGGGCATCAAGCGGGGCATCTTCGAGCTGGCCGACGCGGTGGCCGTCAACAAGGCCGACGGATCGAATCGTTCCGCGGTCGAGGCCTATGCAGCCATGCTCGCCGGTGCGCTGCACACCCTGCGGCCCCTCGAGGACCCGCCCCCGCACGTCGCGGCGGTGAGCGCCCACACCGGTCAGGGGATCGCCGAGCTGTGGAGCGAGATCGAGTCGCGCCTGGCCGCCTGGCGGGCCGCCGGCCGCTTCGAAGCGCGCCGCCGGGAGCAGCGCCGGGTCTGGTTCCAGAGCGAGGTCGGCCTGGCCCTCGAGCGGGCGCTGCGCCGCTCGCCCCGCACGCTCGCCTTGCGCACGGAACTCGAGGATCGAGTGGCCGCGGGCCAGGCGACGGCCGGAGCGGCCGCTCAGCGCCTGCTCGAGGCCCTGTTCGAAGCCCGCTGACCGGCTCGAAATCGATCGACTCGAGCTGCGCCCGAGCAGGCCGCGCCGCCCGTGCACAGGCCTTTGGGCCGCCCTCTGCGGGACCGCTTTCCGGGGGTGTCCGAGGTCGTGAGTCTGTCCTACTATCCGGCGCTCAAACCACGCCCGGGCGAGCCGCCTTCGGCCCAGGAGCGCGAGCCGCTGGTGCTGGTGGTCGCGCGGCTCGAGCGCGAGAAGGGCGTGCATGCACTGGGCGAGGCCTTCGCACGCCTGGCGGCCCTCGAGCCGGCGGCGCGCCTCGAAGTGGTCGGGGATGGCCCCGAGCGGGCTGCGCTGGAGCAGCGCGTGCTGCGCCTCGGGTGGGAAGCGCGGGTCCTGTTCCGCGGCGCCGCCGACATCGAGACCGTGCGCGAGCGCATGACCAAGGCGCGCGTGCTCGCCATTCCGTCGATCTGGATGGAGGCCCTGCCGCTGGGGACCTTCGACGCCAACGCCGCGGGCCTGCCGATCGTGGCCCATTCCATCGGCGGCTTGCCCGAGGCCGTCGCCGACGGCGACAGCGGCTTGGCTGTGCCCGTGGGTGACACCCCGGCCTTCGCCTTTGCGATGCAGCGCTGGCTGACCGATGACGTGACCTGCACGCGATTCTCGCGGGCCGGGATCCAGCGCGGGGCGCGCTTCACCGAACAAATGCACATCGACGGCATCGAGCGCTTCTACCGCCGGGCCCTCGACCTGGCCGCAAACCGCGTCGGCCAGAGCCCGGCCCCGATCGAAGAGGACCAGCGCGTGCTGTTGCACGCGGTGCTGAGGCACTGCGGCGCGCTCGAGAAAGAACTCACCCACCTGCAAGCGGGCTGGTCGGGGAAGCGGATCCAAGGGCAGCGCCGCGGCCGCCGCATGGCGCGCAAGCTGGCCCAGCGCCTGGAGCGCTGGGTCTTTGGCGCGCCGGCCGAGGCGACTTTGGCCGAGGGAACTCCGGCCGAGGGGACTTTGACCGAGGGGACTTTGACCGAGGGGACGCCGCCTGCGGCGCCCCAGCTGGTCTCGATCCGGACGGTGTCCAGCGCGCACCCCGCCGCCCCGGGCTTCGGGCAGTCCGATCCGACGACGGCGCACAGCGCTCCGGCTGCCGAACGGGGAGGGCTCCCCGGCGGCTCGTCCTCCGAGGACCCGAAGCACCCGAGCGGCAGCGGCCGCGCGAACGGCTGACCGACGCTGGAACAACCAAGGGCTGCAGGGAGTCGGGTGGGCAACGGTGGTCTGCGGCTGGTCGGGAGGCCCACGGACCCCGAACCAAGGGAGCCCGCCGAGGCCCTGGAGCCAAGCGCAGCGCCGAGCCCTAGCGCTCCCCTGGCTCGGGCCCGATCGCCCGAAGCCGTGAGGGATTCAGCACGGGCGAGCCCGCGCTGTCCGACCAGCCGGTCCCCCGGCCCGCGGGCCCCCAGCTCGCGGCGCCCGGGGCCGTGCTTCGCCTGGTGCTGGGAGCTCTCAGGCGCCCTCCGCTCGGCAGAGGTCCAGGGCGCCGCGGCCGTCCCCGAAGGCCTCCGGCGCCACGCCGAAGTCCGCCAGCAGCGTCAGGTGCAGGTCGTTGAGCGGCGTTTCGCTGGGCACCCGCAGATGGCGCCCCACGGGTCGCGGCCGGCCGCCGGGGGGCGGATTCCCGATCAGCAGCAGCGGCAGATCCCCGTGGTCGTGTTTGTTGCCATCGGCGATGCCCGATCCATACACGATCTGAACCTGATCCAGCAGGGTGCCGGAGCCGCTCGGGAAGGCCTCCAGCTGGCGCAGGAGTTCGGCCAGCAGCTCCACGTGGTAGCGGTTGATGCGCGCGATGCGCCGCTGCTTGTCCGGGTCCTCGCCGTAATGGGACAGGGTGTGGTGGCCTTCGGGTTCGGACAGGTTCGGATAGGGACGGTTGCTGCCTTCGTTGCCGAGCATCAAGGTCGCCACCCGGGTGCGATCGGTGGCGAAAGCGAAGGCCAGCACCTGGATCAGTCCGCGGGCCCGGCTGTCGTAGTCGATCGGATCGGGCGGTCGCGCGGAGTCCGGCACCTGCTGCAGATCGTCGGCGCCTTGTTCGAGCTGGCGCTCGAGCTCCGCCAGGCCCGCGAGCACCGGTTCGGCGCGCTCGCGATCGGCGCCGGAGAGCTCGGTGAGCAGCCCCTTCGACTGGCTCCAGAGCAGGTCCAGCAGCTTGCGCCGGCGCAGATCGCGCTCGCGCCGGCGATCGGCGGAGAGCCCGCCGCCGCCGCGGAACAGGCGCTCGAACAGGCGCCGCGGATCGCTGTCCTTGGGCGCGGGCGAGCGCTCGTCGCGCCAGGAGACGTGGCTCGAGTAGGCGCAGGCATAGCCCGAATCGCATTCGCCGCTGGTCAGGGACTCCTCCGTGCCGAGGCATAGGCTGGGCAGCAGCGTGGCCGAACCGATGGCGCGGGCCAGGAGCTGGTCGGCGGAGGGCCCGAGCTGCACCTCGCCGCTGGTCTTCTTGGCCTGCACGCCGGTCAGGAAGGTGGCCGCGGCGCGGGCGTGGTCCCCGGGGCCATCCCCGTGGGCGCGCGCTTTGTCCGCGGAAAAGCCCGAGAGCGCCAGCAGCCGCGAGCGCCAGGGCGCCAGGGGCGCCAGGGTCGACGGCAGCTCGCCCAGCTCCCCCAGGGCACCGGGCCGGAAGTCCGGCAGCCAGACGCCGTTCGGGACGTACACGTACAGCAGCCGTGCGGGCGCCGTCTCGCTGCGCTGTCCGGCCAGCAGGGCTGGCAGCAGGGGGAACAGGGCGCTCTGGCGCAGGAAGCGGCGGCGGTCCAGGGAGGTGGGGGAGTCGGGCTGCATGGGGCTTTGGCGTGGCGGGTGCGATCCCCTGCGGGCGGACAGAGGCCGGGACTCGACGCTTCGTTGAGGGCGAGAGAGCGGGCGACAGGGGCGAGGGTCTAAGCGGGTCGGCGGGCGGTCCTCACAGGCGCGGAACGGAGCGCTGCGCGGCGCCGATCTCGGCTGCGGCGCCCGCTGGAGGGGGGGCCCAGGCCTGCGGACAGCCTGGTCTTGCGGCGCGGGCCAGGCCCGGGTGCGCTTTTTTCGGTCGGTCAGCGGCTCGGCGGCGGGACGGCGCGCAGGCGGAAGCTTTCCGAGCGCACGATCTGGATCAGCAGGTCCTCCAGGGAGGCATCGACGCTGCGGGCCACCAGGCGGCCGAGCAACGCTCGATCGGCGGGGGCCAGGGGGCGAGCCAGGGCGTAGGTGAGCAGGCGTTCGGACAGGCCGCGGGCGAAGCTCGGATCGAGGGGGCTGGGGCGGGGCGCGGCGAGCTCGCGCACCAGATCCAGGG
>JBILNK010000161.1:0-9870 GCA_044375105.1 Planctomycetota bacterium | reverse complement strand
CCCCGTGGCCGGCGCTCGGGTGACGCTTTCGGCCGGCGACGGCGGCGTGGACCGTTCGATGGTCCGCGTCTCGATCGTCCTGGACGATGACGTGTCCATGGGCTCTGGCCCCGAGGTGGCCCCCCAGACCGCCGAGAGCGATGAGCAGGGGCGGGTGGTCTTCAATGCCTTCGCCGGCCAGACCGCCACCCTGGAAGTGGAATCGCTGAGCCATGCGATGCTCTCCCGATCAGGGCTGAAGCTCGAAACGGAACAGCCCAGCGAGATCGAGCTGCGCTTGCTGCGCGGCGCCAGCGTGCGCATCTTGGCCAAGTCTAGGGAGGGGCAACCCCTGGTGGGGGCCAAGATCCAGTCGCGACCCGAGGAGGTGAACTCCGGGGAAGAAGAGTTCGTCTTCTCGATGTTCGACCGCACCACCACCCGGACGACCGACGAGCTCGGTCAGGCGGTCTTCGAGCACCTGACGGCGGGAGCCCACCGCTTTTGGATCGAGCCGAAACGCGCCGGAGCGGAGGCGGGTGCGATCCTGTTCTTGAATGGCGGCCCGAAGCAGGCCCGCGGGGAGGTCCTGTCCGTAGACGAAGGAGAGGCTGCCGAGTTGGTTTTGGTGGCCCCCCCCGAAGCCGAGCTGCGCGGACGGATCCTCGAGTCCGGGGCGGTCCTGGCGGGCGCCGGACTGTCGTTGCGCAAGCTGGATGGGGAAGAACAGCCCTGGCTGATGGGCCAGCCGATGGCTCGCTGCGACGGCGATGGCCGCTATCGGTTGACGGCGATCGAGCCCGGTGAGTATGTCGCCGTGATCACGGCGCCGTCGCGCTCCGGCCCCCACGAAGTGCCGCTGCGCATCCAGGCGGGCGAGAACCGACTCGACCTGGATCTGGGGGTGGCGATCCTGGAGGGTCGCGTGGTCGACCGTGAGGGGCGTCCCGTCCAGGGAATCACCGTCCGCGCTGTGCAGAGCGCCGAGGATGAAGCGGGAACCACACGGATCAGCCGCAGCGTCATCGTGAGCTCCGGGGGCACTTCGCTGGTCGGTGCCGGTGGCTCCACCGCGGAGCCCGCAAGGACCGATACCGAGGGCCGCTACCGCCTGCGTGGAGTGACCGCTGGTCGCGATCTCGAGGTGCTCGCCGAGCCGGGGCCCGAGCAGCCCCTGGCCCAACCGGCCCGCAGCGAGCCGGTGCGGGTCAGCGAAGGGGAGACCCGCCGGGTTCCGGACCTGATCCTGGGCCTGGCGGGCGAGTTGCTCGTGCGCCTGGTGGGCAGCGACGGCCAGCCGGTCACGGCAGGCTGGGTCATCGCCCGCCCCGCCGAGGGCAGCCCGAAAGGGGAGCCGCGCTTCCAACCCTGTGACGAGCAGGGTCAGGTGCGCCTGACGGGGCTCGAGCCCGGCCGCTGGACCGTTTCGGGCCAGCGCATGGGGCCTGGGACCAACCGCTCGGTGGAGAAGGAATTCGAAGTCGTGGCGGGCGAGAAAGGCGAGGGCCGCATCGAGCTGCCCTGAGGAGCGCCCGCGCGCAGCCGACCCTCGAGGCCTGCGGCTGGGATCCAGGCTCCGCCCGCGCCCCAGCCGGCCCCGGTCCAATCCGCGCGTCTGCGCTTCCGGCCAGGCGGGGCCAGCCCGCGGCCAGGGGGCGCGGGCTGCTCGCGTGGCTTGGAGGCTGCGCTGGGGTGGCCTGCCCGAGGTGCCCCCCCGCCTCGGTCTCCCCGGGGGCGCCGACTCGATCGCCCAACCCGGCCTGCCGGGGCCAGGCTCGCCGGCTCCCGGGTGCCCGCGCGCTCGTGGCCTTCGAACGGCGGCCGGGCGGCTGCTTCGCGGCTGCTCGCTTGGGCTCGCAGGCTCGCCCCGCGGAGGGCTGAGCTGCGGACCTCGGCGCTGGCCGGGCCTGCTGTGGGGCGAGAGGGCAAGGGCGCGGAGCAATCGAGGGGTATCCTCTGTGGCCCATGTCAGTCGCTCCGCTTCCCCGCGCCGGTGCCTACCGGGCCCTGGTGCTCGACCTCGATGGAACCCTGGTCGCCGACGACGGAGCGGTCAGGCCCCGTGTCGTGGCGGCCCTTGCGGACCTGGTCGATCGCGGGGTGGCGGTGCAGATCGCCACCGGACGCTCGGAAGCCGGCACGCGAGCCGTGGCCCGCGAGCTGGGTGTGCGCTTGCCCTGCGTCGTCTACAACGGCGCAGCCCTGTGGTGTCCGCGCCGGGATGAGCTGATCGAGGAGCGCGTGCTCAGCAATCGCGCCGTAGAGCGCACCTTGGCCTTCGCTGAGGCGCACGGGCTGCAATGCGTCGTCATGCAACGGGGGGGCAAATTCGCCACCCCACCGCGTGATGCGATCGAGTTGAGCGCCCTGAGCCGGTTGGAGGAGCTGCATCTGACCCCCTTCGATCGCCTGCCGCGGGAGTACGTGATCCGCATCACCTTGTTTTCGTCGCGGCATGGCGAGACGCGAGCCTTTTCGAAGGCGCTCGACGACGCTTTGTCGATGCCGATCTACCTGACCGATTTCCCGCTCAACCTGCTGGCCACGCACCGCGACAGCCCCCTGAGCGTGGTCGACGTCCAGCCGCCCTGCCGTGGCAAGGGAGAGGCCCTGCGGTACCTCGAGGAAGAGCTCTCGATCCCAGCCCAGGCCGTGGTAGCGGTCGGCGATGCGGGCAACGACATCCCTATGCTGACCGCTGCAGGAATGGGGGTCGCCATGGGGGCTGCCAGCCCCGAGGTCGTAGCCGCGGCCCGGCGGCAAATCGGCAGTTGCAACAGCGATGCGATCGCCGACCTGATCGAGGAGCTGTTTCCCTGATCGATGGGGGCGGGCGCGCCCGGGGGCGGCAGGGCCGTCGCTCCCTAGTGCTGGCCCCCCCCTGCCCCCCGGGTCAAACGGGCGTCGGATCGGCGAGCCGCGTGTCCATCAGCCCGAACCCCGCTGCCGGGCTTGGGCGCGCCAGCGGGGGCCATCCAGGACCACGCAGCCCTTGCAGGAGTCGGGATAGTCGCCCCTGAACATGCGCTCGCGCAGCCGCTGCATCGGGGCCCCGTTCCAGACCGCCTCGAAGCCTTGGGTCAAGACGTTGCCGAGCTCCAGTTCCCGCGGTGCCCGGCAGCAGGGGTAGGCTTTGCCGTCTGGCTCGACCTTGAAATAGCCCATGACCATCGGGCAGAAACCGGCGTGTCCGATGGCCAGCTCGGAGTGCATCATCTCCAGCACCGCGCCAGACTGGATGCGCGTGTCCGCTGCGCCGTAGCGGTATTCGCCGCCGAGAGGCTCATGGACCTCGAACAGCACCGTCACCCGGCGCTGTTCCGCGCGGGCCCGCATGGCTTCGAGACGCTCGCGGATCTCCGCTTCGCTCATCCGCGAGAAGGGGTCGAGGGCGGCGAAGTTCGAGCTGCTGTTGAGCAGCTCGAGCACGGTGATGTGTTTGCCGCCCAGGTCGGCTACGAAGTCCACGTAGTCTTCGAGGTCGGGCAGGCAATCGATCGCCAGGACCATGTGGAAGATCACGGGCACGCTGGCGCGCTGGCAGGCGGCGGCGGCGTAGCGAGCGTGGGTCACCACCCGGTCGAAGTCGGCGGGAGCGCGCAGTTTCTCGAAGACCTCTTTCTTGTGGCTGTCGATCGAAAGGGTCAAGCGATGCAGTCGCGGCAGCAGGCGGTCCAGCACCTCCGGGGTCAGCAGCATCGCGTTGGTGATGATGTCCAGGTAGATGCCGTTCTTCTCGATCAGCGGCCAGAGGCGCTCCAGGTTGTTGAGCAGCGGTTCGCTCGTGGCCGACGGCGTCCAGAGGGTGGCCAGGGCGAACAGCTCCTCCAGCAGCGGGCCCTGTTTGGCCAGGGGCGTCGAGACCACCGGCGGGTTGTCCACCTGGCTGCACATGATGCAGCGCAGGTTGCAGGCCGAATTGGTCGAGTACTCGAGGTAGTAAGGCCGCGACTTCCATTCCAGCCGTCCGGCGGCCAGGTCCATGGTCAGCGCGACGAAGTTCTCGATCTCGGCGACGTGTTTGGGGCGATCCGACACGGGGGGGCCTCGGGATTGGGCTGGGGCGCGGTCTGCACCGAATTTTACCTCGGCCCGTCCTCAGGGCTTGACCGGCCCGCGCCCCTTGGGCTTCGATTCGGTGCGTTTTGGCCCGGTCGAAGTCGGCTTGTGGCTGCCCGAGCTGGCGGACCGGCTCTGGCCAGGGGCCGATCTCGGGCCCGGCGCGGGGGCGCTCTGGGCGCCGGCAGACGGGCTAGAGCCGGTCTGCGCCGAGGAGGCACCCGAAGCCTGTGCAGGGGGGGCGGCGGAGGCGCTGTCCGTCTTGGACTCCGCACGGGGGGCGTCCCCGGCTCCGCCTGCCGCTTGCTCCGCGGAGGATTGTCCCTGCTTGTAGGACTCGCTGCGATAGTCGGTCAGATAGAAGCCAGCGCCCCGAAAAATGAAGCCTGCGCCCGTTCCGATCTGGCGCTCGAGCCGCTTCTTACCGCAGTCCGGACACTTTTTCTTGGGTGCTTCGGCCATCGACTGGAACAGCTCCAATCGATGGCCGCAGGCGGCGCAGAGGTAGTCGTAGGTCGGCATGGCGAGTGGGCGGAGCTGGCGATCCGTTCGGTCGCTCGTCTGCGGCAGCAGAGAGCGATCCGCGTCCGGAGGGGAGGCCAGGTGTCGGCGCTGGATGCGCGGCGGACGCTGGACGGTCGGCGCTAGCGGGCGGTGGGCAGCGTCGACGTGTTCAGGGTCTGAGCCTTCGCCTGACGACCCGAGCGGTCCTTGGGCAGCCAGCCGCTGGGTCAGGCTCCCGAACCTGGGCCTTGGGGAGCGGCTTCGGCCTCCGAGGGCAACCCGGGGTCGCGCTCCGCGGCCGAAGGCGCAGCGATCGAGACCTTCACTTGGGCGAAGCGCAGCACGCGCCCACGCCACAGGTAGCCCTTGCGGATCGTCGCCAGGCAAGTCCCGGGTTCCACGTCCGAGCGCGGCTCGCTTTGCACGGCCTGATGGCGCGAAGGGTCGAAGCTGCCTTCCGCGGGGACTGCGCTGACCCCCGCCCGGTCGAGCAAGCCGTAGAGTTGGTGCCGAACCAGCTCGACCCCCAGGGCCAGATTCTTGGCCTCTTCGCTCTGGGCCGGGCTGGCCAGGGCCAGGTCGAGATGATCGGCCACCAACAGCAAGTCCTCGAGCAAGGGCTCGAGCGCCGAGCGCACCTGGGCCTCGTTTTCGGCGTTGGACCGGCGGCGCTGGTTCTGGTAATCGGCCTGGGCGCGCTGCCACAGGGAGAGGTACTCGTCGCGTTCCCGGGTCAGACGAGCGAGCTCCTGGGACGGATCAGCCCGCAGGTTGCCCGCATCGCTTGCACCGGCGCTATTCTCTGTTTCGGGGCGCTCTCGGTCCCCGAACGAGCCTTCGGACTCTTGTGCCATGGGATCGGTGGGCCTCAGCCGCTGAAGTAGTCGCTGACTTTCTCGAAGAAGGAGCGGGAGCCGGTACGTTCCTGCTCGAGTCGATCGAATTCCCTCAGGAGCTCCTTCTGGCGTTCGCTGAGCTTGGTGGGGACTTCGAGGAACACGCGTACCAGTTGGTCCCCGCGCTGGGCCTGGGAAGCGGGGGTTCGGCCGGTCACGTCCAGCACCGGCAGCCCTTGCCCCCGCAGGCGCAAGACACGGCCCAATTGGGTGCCGGGGGGGACCGCCATCTGCACGCGCCCGCGCAGGGTCGGGATCTCGACCTTGTCGCCGAGGGCCAGTTGGGCGAGGCTGAACGGAACCTCGGTGAGCAGGTCGGCTCCGCTGCGCTGGAACATGCGGTGCTCCTTCTCCCGGATCACCACGTAGAGATCGCCGCGGGGCGCGCCGGGCTCGCCGGCGTCGCCTTGGCCTTCGACCCGGATCCGCATGCCGTCCTCGACGCCGGCCGGGATGGCGATTTCGATCTCGGCCTTGGCGGCCTGTTGCCCGCTGCCGCGGCAGGCGTTGCAGGGATCCTCGATGACCGCCCCGCGCCCGCCGCAGGTCGGGCAAAGAGTCATCATGGCGAAGAAACCCTGGGATCGGCTGACCTGACAGCGGCCTTCGCAGGTGCGGCAGACGGCCGGCGGCTTGCCGCCCTTGGCTCCAGTGCCGGAGCACACCCCGCAGGGCTCCTGCCGCTTGAGGGACACGGTCCGCTCGACTCCCTGATCGATCTCCTCGAGGGTCAGCTCCAGGACGATCTTGAGGTCCCGACCGGGGCGGGGTCCGCCACGGCCCGGGCGACGGCCACCAGAGCCGAACAGGTCTCCGAAGACCCCGCCGCCGCCCCCGAACAGATCTCCGAAGCGCTCGAAAATGTCGTTCAGGTCGCGGAAACCGCCCCCGGGGCCCCCGGGACCGGCGCCGCCGCCGGCGAAGGCCGCGTGGCCGAATTGGTCGTACTGAGAGCGCTTTTTCTCGTCCCCAAGGACGTCGTAGGCCTCGGCGGCTTCCTTGAACTTGCCCTCGGCGCTGGCGTCGCCTGGATTGCGGTCCGGGTGGTACTTGAGGGCTAGCTTGCGGTAGGCCTTCTTGATGTCCTCTTCGCTGGCGTTGCGCTCGACGCCCAGGACCTCGTAATAGTCGCGTTTGGAAGCCATGGGGGCGTGGGAACGGGCGGTGCCGGGAGAGGCTTCGCCTCGGACGGCTCCCGAAGAGGAACGGGTCGAGAGGTAGTCGGCCCCGCTCGAGGGGGAGCAACTCGCCGCCGTCGGCCTCTTCGGGCGAGGCCGATTAGAAGATGGAATCCCGGAGACTCCAGTACTGACCGAGTGGGGTCGACCGGAGCCGCCTGAGAACTCCCCGAAGTCGCTGGAGCCGGGGACGGTCTGGGACTCCCGTTCAGCGTCTGCCGCCCAGGCTCGGAGGTCGTCCGAGCTTGGAGGCCGCAGGCAGCCGGGCCGAGGCCCGACGGGCTGCCTGCGGTCGGCGCAGCGTGGGACTTATCTCCAAGGTCAGCTCAGGGAGCCTTCTACCGCAGCCTTGTCGTCCTTGATCTCGGTGATCATGGAGTCGGTCGTCAGCAAGAGGCCGGCGATCGAAGCCGCGTTCTGTAGGGCGGTGCGCACGACCTTGGCCGGGTCGATGATGCCAGCCTTCAGCATGTCGACATACTCGCGCTTGAGGGTGTCGAAGCCGACTGACTTGCCCTTCTCCCGAACCTGGTCGACCACCACCGCGCCGTTTTCTCCAGCGTTCTCGGCGATCTGGTAGAGGGGCATGGCCATGGCCTTGGCGATGATCTCGGCGCCGAAGCGCTCCTCGCCCTTGAAGCGGGCCGCGAGAACCGCGTCCGCCGCGCGCAGCAAGGCCACGCCGCCGCCCGGGACGATGCCTTCTTGGATCGCGGCGCGGGTGGCGTTGAGGGCATCCTCGACCAGGTCTTTCTTGGACTTCATCTCGGCTTCGGTGTCGCCGCCGACCTTGAGCACCGCCACGCCGCCGGACAGCTTGGCCAGACGCTCCTCTAGCTTCTCGCGGTCGTAATCGGAATTGGTCTTCTCGATCTGGACCTTGATCTGCTTGCAGCGTTCCTCGATCTCCTTTTTGGAGCCAGCCCCCTGGATCAGGGTGGTCGAATCCTTGGTGATGCGCACGCGCTTGGCGCTGCCGAGCTGGTCGATGGTGATCTTCTCGAGGGACAGGCCCAGCTCCTCGGTGATCGCCTGGCCGCCGGTCAAGGCCGCGATGTCACCCAGGTAGGCCTTGCGGCGCTCGCCGAAGCCGGGGGCTTTGACCGCGCAGACGTTGAGGATCCCGCGCAGCTTGTTGATCACCAGGGCTGCCAGGGCATCGCCTTCGATGTCCTCGGCGATGATCAGCAGGGGACGTCCGGTTTGGGCGGTCTTCTCGAGCAGCGGGATCAGCTCGCGCACGTTCGAGAGCTTCTTCTCGTAGATCAGGATGTAGGGGTCCTCGATCTCGGCCACCAGCTTGGAAGCGTTGGTGGCGAAGTAGGGCGAAACGTAGCCCTTGTCGAATTCCATGCCCTCGACGACCTGCAGTTGGGTCTCGATGCCGGTGTTCTCCTCGACGGTGATGACCCCCTGGTCGCCAACCTTTTCGAAGGCGTCGGCCAGGAGCTTGCCGATCTTGGCGTCGTTGTTGGCCGAGATGGTGCCGATGGCCGCCTTCTCGTCCTTGGACTTGATCTTGCGCGACTGCTCGGCGATCGAAGCCACAGCCACTTCGACGGCCTTTTCGATGCCCGTGCGGAGCTGCATCGGGTTGACGCCGGAGGCCAGGTATTTGAGACCCTCGTTGAAGATCGCGGAGGCCAGCACCGTGGCGGTCGTAGTGCCATCGCCGGCCACGTCGTTGGTCTTCTTGGCCACCTCCAGCACGAGCTTGGCGCCCATGTTCTCGAAGGGGTCGGAGAGATCGATCTCCTTGGCCACCGACACGCCGTCCTTGGTCACGGAAGGCGAGCCGATCGACTTCTGCAGGATCACGTTGCGGCCCGCGGGGCCCATCGTGACGCGCACGGTCTTGGCAAGTTTTTCGATGCCGGCGCGCATCTTCTGGCGCGCGTTGTCGTCGAACAGGATCTGCTTGGCCATGGGGAGTTCCTAGCTGCGCCCCTGGGGGCGTGTATTGGTCGGGTTGGGTGGGGGAGTCCGGGCTCCGTTGGGTTCGAGCAGGCGGCGCGCCTGGGGGGCGCCGCGGGCAGTCTGCCTCGGTCGCAGAGTCGCCTGGTGTCGCCCCGGCGAGGGGGGGCGCCGGGAAGGAGAGAGCTGGCGAGGGCTTGAAATCGGGCTCAAGCAGGCGGGTCGGGCTCGGCCCCCCAGGGCGACCGATCCGCCTGCCTGCCCGGATCAGAAGTCCATGCCGTCCATGCCGTCCATGTCGCCACCTTCGCCGCCGGGGGGGACCTTGGACTTGGGTTCCGGCTTGGTGGCGATCATGGCGTCCGTGGTCAGCAAGAGACCGGCCACCGAGGAGGCGTTCTGGAGCGCAGCCTTCGTGACCTTGGCGGGGTCGACGATGCCGGCTTCGAACATGTCCACGTAGTTGCCATTCAAGGCGTCGAATCCATAGCTGGTGCTCTTCTCGCGCAGCACGCGGTGGGCTACCACGTGGCCGTCGTGGCCTGCATTGGAGGCGATCGTCTCGATCGGGCCGAGCAGCGCGTCCTCGAGCAGCTCGATGCCCATGTCGTAGTCCTCGTCGCCCTTCTTGAGTTTGGCGAGCACCGAACGGGCGCGGAGCAGCGCCACGCCGCCACCCGGAAGGATGCCCTGCTCGACCGCGGCGCGGGTAGCGTGCAGAGCGTCCTCGATCAAGGCCTTGCGCTCTTTGACCTCGGTTTCGGTGGCGCCGCCGACGTTGATCTGGGCGATGCCGCCGGTCAGCTTGGCCAGGCGCTCCTGGAGCTTCTCCCGGTCGTAGTCGGAGGTGGTCTTTTCGATCTCGGCGCGGATCTGCAGGACGCGCGCGTCGATGGCCTTGCGGTCGCCAGCACCGTCCACGATGGTCGTGTCATCCGAGCTGATCGTCACGCGCTTGGCTGTCCCGAGGTCCTGCAGGGAGACCTCTTCGAGCTCCATGCCCAGATCTTTCATCAGGGCGGTCGCCCCGGTCAGGGTGGCGATGTCGACCAGCATGGCCTTGCGGCGGTCGCCGTAGCCCGGGGCCTTGACCGCGCAGACTTCGATGATCCCCCGCAGTTTGTTGACCACCAAGGTCGCCAAGGCCTCGGAGTCCACATCCTCGGCGATGATCAGCAAGGGCCGCTTGGCCGTTTTGGCCTTCTCCAGCAAGGGCAGCAGCGACTGAACGCTGGAGATCTTGTTCTCGTGGATCAGGATCAGCGGATTCTTGAAGGCGACCTCCATCGAGTCCGGATTGGTCACGAAGTGCGCGGAGAGGAAGCCGCGGTCGAACTGCA
>JBILNK010000339.1:0-2508 GCA_044375105.1 Planctomycetota bacterium | reverse complement strand
GGGTGCGGCTGGCTGGGGTCAGTTGAGGAGACGGTGGTGGGCTTGGATTTCGCTGGTTTGGGCTTGGGGGAGGCTGGCCTCTGCGGCGAACTCGTGCCAGCGTTCGATGGCGGCGCGGACTTCGGCGATTACGCGCTTGGCGCTGCCGATGCCGAAGCGATCGGCGTCGGCCAGTAGGTCGGCGATTTGGATGTCCCTGAATTTGCCGTTGACCGCGAGCAGGTGCTGGTTGGTCCATTCTCCCTTGGGATTGTGCGCGAAGGTCACGTCATAGGCCGGGGCCATCTCCCAGCGCGAGTGGCCTTGGCGCAGGAGGAAGGAGAAGTTCTTGGTGTGGTCGTCGCAGTTGCGGCCCATCACGTTGAAGACCATCCGGCGGAAAGCCTCTTCCAGGTCTTCGTATGGCAGACGGAGCTGGATGATGGTGGCGAAGAGCTGCGCGTAGCTGTTGGTGGCTTTTTTCTTGTAGTCGAGGTGCGCCATCGCGCAGAGGGTCTGCATGTGATGGCGTGTTTGGCTTCCCTGGCGGTCGAAGCGCCGCGTCATGAAGTGGGCGCGGCCGTTTTCCAGATGGAGCCGGCAGTCGCTCATGCGGATGCCGGCCGCCCGGGCCATCCGGTGGTAGGCGTATTCGATGCGGCCGTAGTGCTGACTGGCCCCCAGCTCCCGGTCTGCCCCCATGCCATCGAACTTGAGCAGCCAATGCTCGAAGCCCTCGGGGGCGTCGAGCTGCCCCGAGCGCATCTCGCCTGTCTCCGGGTGGACGGCGATGACCGCCTTGGCGCGGGCGCCACCCGCGCTGGTGCCGACGGCGATGATGCTGCGCAGGGCTTCGGGCGAGCTGTAATCGGAGCTGAGCCGGCCGCTGACCAGGGCGCGGGCTTGCTCGACCAAATCGGATATCTCGATCACGCTGGGCTTCGTGGCCCGCGGACCATGGGCTGGCTGGAAGGTCAGGGCCCCCATGGCACGCTTGCCCATGTAGGCCAGGCGGTCCAGGACGCTCACATCCGCTGCCTCGAGACCCTTGTCGGCCATGTAGCGGTCGATCAGCGCGTTGCCGAAGTCGTCGGGCAACGCATCGCTGAGCAGGGCGGGCAGGCGCTTGTAGGTGGCCTCGGGCAGGTCGGTGAACAGGTAGGGCTGCTCGGCGACCACGGGCATGTGGAGCGGCGCTGGCTCGACGCCCAGGTCCGCGCACTGGGGTGTGTAGGCGAAGGCGTAGTAGCCGTAGGTGGGGTCGAGGGCCACCGTGCCGATGTGCTGCCCCCACAGATGGACCTTGACCGCCTGAACGGGCTGGTAGGGCTTGTTTCGGGATCGCTTCTCCATGGCTGCTGTTGTTTCCCTCGCAGGGCACTGCTGTGGATTCGGGAGCGAAAGCACCCGCCACCGAGGCCTCTCACGGGGCGTCCTGCTCGCGCCTCCGCCGCGAAGCGCGCTGCCGCGGCTGAACCTGACGGGTCAGGTGCAGTGGATTGATCGTCGGCACCGGCGCGACCGTCTCCAGCCAGGCCTGCCGCCCCAAGGCGCGCAGCACCCGGATCACCGTCTTGAGCGTCGAGCCCCGCCCCGCCTCCAGGTTGCGCAGCGCCCTGACCCCCACCCCCGCCCGCTCCGCCAAGGTGGCCTGGTCCAGGTCCCTCGACAGCCGCAGAGCCTTCAGGCGCTCCCCGAGCGCCGCTTCCATCTCGTCGGGTGTTTGGTGACTGACCATGGGTGCTCTTCTGGGATCCTCAGTTGCTCTACCGGCGCGTTTCGGCCCTTTACGCCTCGATCCGGCAGTTTGTCGGCCGATTTTTGCCTCCTAATGATAGCACCGGAGCAGTCGCATTCCAAATGGGCGGCTATTTTGTGCCTACTGAACCAAAGAATCCTAGTTAAAGGGCATTTTCACGCCCTTTGTGAGAGTTGGCCGTCCCCCGCTTCCCCTCCCCACTTGAAGGCCAGGCTAAGACAGGGCGGAGCCCGAGGGCGACGGCCGACTTTGGTCGCTTAGGGGACGGGAACCGTTACGCATCCGGGGAACCCCTGGGTGAGCCCCCGGGGGGGGGTGGCCTGCGCCCCGGGCGGCCGGGTGTTTCACGCGTCGGGGAGCTGTGGAGGGAGGGCTTGGGGCGATTAGGGGTTCGAATCGCCCCATATCTGGGTCGGAGGTGCCTTTCTTTAGGCGTTTGGACCGCCTTTAGGCCGCAGATGGGGCGATTAGGGCGATTAATCGCCCCACGGGAGGATTGGCGGGGTAGGCTGCGCGGGTGTACGTCTGGGAACACCCCGATTGGCCCCGTTGGGGCGTGGATAGCGGGCGGTTGCTGGCGCTCTGCAGCGGGTTTGCGGAGCGGCGCGGAAGGTTGTTCGGGCGACTAGGGTCGCTGGGTATCGAGCTGGTGGCCGGCCATCAAGCGGAGGTGCTCGCGGACGATGCAACTTCGACGGCTCGGGTGGAGGGGGAAAGTTTGCCGCTCGGGCCGCTGTGGTCCTCGATCGCAGGGCGGGTGGGGCTCGAGG
>JBILNK010000028.1:0-32811 GCA_044375105.1 Planctomycetota bacterium | reverse complement strand
CGAGCGACTGTGAGCCCGCAGCCCAAGACCCAGGGCCCCCCGACCGGCCGCGCCCGGGCCCCGGGCCGTTCCTGCCGGCCCACGGATCCGGCGGGGGAGGTCGGATCGACGGGGAGCCGGGCTTAGACTCGTCGGATGCCCGCGAGCCAACGACCCGCCGAGTCCCCGGCCGCCCTGGAAGCGGTGCTGGCGGACCTCGAACGGTTGGAGCGCACCCTGCGCAGCGCCTTCCTGGGCCAGGCAGAAACGGTCGACCTGCTGCTCCTGGCCCTGCTGGCCCGCGGCCACGTCCTGCTGGAGTCGGCCCCGGGTCTCGGCAAGACCACCCTGGTCAAGTCCCTGGCCAGCGCCCTGGGGCTAGCTTTCGGGAGGGTGCAGTTCACGCCCGACCTGATGCCCGCGGACCTGCTCGGCCTGCGGCTCTACGAGGAGGACCAGCGCGGCCAGCACCGCTTCGTGCTGCACCGTGGCCCGATCTTCACCCAGGTGCTCCTGGCCGACGAGATCAACCGGGCCACTCCGCGCACCCAGGCGGCCCTGCTGGAGGCCATGCAGGAGCGCCAGGTCACACTGCACGAGCAGACCCTGCCCTTGGATCCGGCCTTCTTCGTGGTGGCGACCCAGAACCCGCTGGAGATGGAGGGCACCTACCCGCTGCCCGAGGCACAGCTCGACCGCTTCAGTGCCAAGCTGGAGCTGCCCAACCCGAGCCAGGAGGAGCTCGAGGCCATCCTGGCCTCGACCGCCGAAAAGGAACTGAGCCTGCCCCCCGCCTGCCTCGACGGGGCGCGCCTCGAAAAGGCCCGCAGGCTGGCCGCGCTGGTGCCCGTCGAGCAGGCCCTGATCCGCCGCGTTGCGCGGGCGATCCGCGCCACCGATCCGCGCTCCCCCACCGCCGGCCCGTTGGCGCGCACCTGCCTGCGCTACGGCGCCTCGCCGCGAGGCGGCCAATCCCTGATCCGGCTCGGAAAGGCGCGCGCCCTGACCGCTGGCAGCCTGCACGTGCGCGCGGAGGATCTGATCGCGGTCGCCCCGGCCGCGCTGCGCCATCGGCTGGTGCTCAACTACGAGGGCGAAGCTCAGGGCCTGCGCCCCGACGCCATCGTCCAAGAAGCCCTGCTGCAGGCCGACCTGATCTGACCGCCCCCGCGGCCTTCCCCCCGGCCTCCCGACCGCGACCCACGCCCCCCTCTCGAGCCATGGACTGCACGGTGCGCCTGAGCCAGCTCAACCCCACGCTGGGCGACCTCAAGCACAACCTCGAACTGCACCTGCGCGAAGTCGACGCGGCCCGCCGCCAGGGCATCGACCTGCTGGTCTTCCCCGAGCTGTCCCTAACGGGCTATTTCCTGAAGGACCAGGTCAACGACCTGGCCATACGCCTCGAAGATCCGCTGCTGGCCCGCCTGCTGGCCATGTCGAACGAGCTGTCGATCGTGGTCGGCTTCGTCGAGCACGGACCCGGGGACCAGCTCTACAACGCCATGGCCTTCCTGGAGGGTGGGCGAGTGCTGCACGTGCATCGCAAGGTGCACCTCGTGTCCTACGGGATGTTCGACGAAGCGCGCGACTTCGCACCCGGTGCAGATTTCCGTCCGATCGAGAGCCGCCTGGGTCGACTGGGGCTCAGCATCTGCGAAGACTTCTGGCACGTGGGCGGCGGCTACACCTATTTCCTCGAGCGCTGCGACGCTCTGATCGTGCCCAGCGCCAGCCCGGCCCGCGGCATCTCGGCGGGCGACGAGGGCCTACGCTCGGTCGCCGTGTGGGACACCCTGCTCTCGGCCCAGGCGCTCTTGTTCCAGTGCTGGATTCTGTATTGCAATCGCGTCGGTTGGGAGGATGGGATCGGTTTCGCGGGCCACAGCGCGATCTTCGGCCCCGAGGGACGGCGACGCGCCCAACTCGAAGGCCTATCGCCCGGGCGGCTCGATCAGCGCCTCAATTCGGCGACGCTCGAGCGCACCCGCGTGCGCACACCGCTGCGGCGGGACGAGCGCCCTCAAGTGCTGCTCGATGCACTCGAGCGC
The DNA here is from genome assembly GCA_044375105.1 of Planctomycetota bacterium. Lineage (GTDB taxonomy): Bacteria > Planctomycetota > UBA1135 > UBA1135 > JBIKLM01. The sequence continues at coordinate 30,781 of JBILNK010000028.1, read as the reverse complement.
GCTCTGCACCCGCCGCTGCCGGCCCCGGCGGCTTCCCCGAGCCGGTCCGAGAGCGAGCCCGACGATCGCGGCCGCAATCCGCGCCCGAGGCGCCCATGAAGAACCCGGAGAACAAAGAGCTCGACATCCAGTGCGAACTGGCCGAGGAGCTGCTGGTCAGCTTCCTGCGCGAAGAAGTCTCCCAGGCCGGCTTCCAGCGCGTGCTGCTCGGGCTTTCGGGCGGGGTGGACTCGGCGCTCTCGGCGGCCCTGGCGGCGCGCGCCTTCGGCCCCGAGAACGTGCTCTGCGTGGCCCTGCCTTATCGCTCCTCGGCGCGAACGAGCCTGGAGCACGCCGAGCTGCTGGCCCGGCGCCTGGGAACCCCGCTGCGGCGCATCGACATCAGCGCGCCGGTCGACGCCTATCTCGAGCAAGAGAAGGTCCAGGATCCCACGCGCCGCGGAAACGTCATGGCGCGCCAGCGCATGCTGGTGCTCTACGACCTGTCGGTCGAATGGAAGGGCTTGGTGGTCGGCACCAGCAACAAGACCGAAATGCTGCTCGGCTACACGACCCAATTCGGCGATTCCGCCCACGCGCTCAACCCGCTGGGCGACCTCTACAAGCACCAGGTCTATCAGCTGGCACGGCACCTCGATGTGCCGCCGGAGATCCTCGACAAGCCCCCCAGCGCCGACCTGACAGCCGGACAGACCGACGAAGGGGACCTGGGCTTCAGCTACGCCTTCGCGGACGCGATCCTATGGCGGCTCGTCGATCGGCGCATGCGGGTCGACGATCTGCTCCAAGAAGGCTTCCCCGCGGAGGTGGTCAAGAAGATCGCGCAACGCATCGTGCGCAACCAGTACAAGCGCCTGCCGCCGGTGATCGCCAAACTGTCGGAACGCACGATCGGACACGACTTCCGCTATCTACGCGACTGGGGCATGTGAGCCCCTACGGCGCCCCCTGGAGGCCGCGAGGCGTGGTTCGACGGCCTAGGCGCGTCGGCAGACCGACGGGCTCACATCAAAACCAGAGATCGACTCGGGCTCGGCCTGAATCGATCTCCGTAAGGACTGCCAGCGCAACACTGCCTGGCTCGGGCCCGGTCCGGGTCGGCGCCGGCCTGCGACCTCAGCCGAGCAGCTCGGCGCTGAGCTTGTTCCAGTCGACCGCGCTCAGGTCGGCCCGGGTGATCGGAGCGCGGCGCCGGAAGCGCTCGAATTCGAGGTTCGAGCTCATCTCGACCATGCGGCCCCGCCGTGCGCGCAGCACCGGCTCGGTGCCGGGTGCGGCCAGCGCTTCGGCTGCCGCCAACTGGGCAGGAAGTCCCTCGGGGAGCGCATCACGCTTTTCCAGAGCCGACTTGGCCCGGCGGCAGACCGCCAGGGTTTCGCTCAGGTTCTGCTGGATGCGGCCCAGGCGCTCGACGTCGGCGTCTTTGTGCTCCAGGGAGCGACGCACCTTGGCAGTGGCCACTTCGAGCACGGCGATCAAGCAGTTGAGCTTGCGCATCAGCCGCTGCCGGTAAGCCGGGGATTCGAGGTTCTTCTGGCAGTTCTCGCGTTGCTCTTCGGGTTGCTGTTCCATATTCACCGGGATTCCTCTGCGGACGCCAAAACATATCCCGCTGAGCTCGTCCGGGCGGACCAGCGAGGGGCGCGGAAAATCTTTCCGGTGCATTCCGCCGACGCAAGGTCGCACGTGGGTCAGGCCAGGGCGGCCTGCTCGATCAGCAGACTGGCCGGCCCGGCTTCGTGGCCTTCGAAGGCCAGAGTAAAGCGTGCGCAGGACCAGGGCGGACCCGCACCGCCAAGGGAAGGCCCCTGATCGGCGCGCAGCCCTTGGCAGGTCTCGAAGCGCACCAGCAGGCCTCCGAACCCGATCTCTGCCAAACCCGCTTCCAAGCTGCCCGCCAGGTAGGGACCAAGCTTGAGCAGGCGCCGCTTCACAGCGGCGTCGGGCCCGCTAGCCTGGCGCAGCGCGGGCAGGTCCGCCTCCGGCACGAGATCGAAGGCCCCCGCAAGGAAGGCCGCGTCGCGCCAAGAGATCACCAGCAGGCCGACGAAGCTGTCCGCCAAGCGATCGAGGGAGAAGCGAAAGCAGAGGCCGACTTGTCCGATCCCGCTCGGGCGCCCCGAACCTCTTTCGAGGGAGGCCGCTTCAGCCTTCACCCTTCGCCCGGACAGGACTTCGAGGTCCTCCACCAGCCAGGCAAGCACGGGCTCGAGGGGCCCCGCGCCGGCCAGGGGGCCCGAGGCGGCCTTTTGCACCTCGCCCGGAGCCGTAGACTCCGCGGCCGGGTCTGATTCGGGTTCACTAGAGTTCACAACACCATCCTCACCCGCGGCAGATCCCTAGGGCAACCCCTGAGCGGCCGCCGCCCCCCGCTGCTGGCGCTATCCAAAGCGGCCGCCGGGACAGAAGCATGCCGAGCCGTCGGATCCGAAACGGGGGACGGGGCACCCGGTTGGGTTGCATCGGCGCCGCCGCCATCCTGGTAGGCCATGGGGCCAACTCCATCCCAGGCCATCTCCACACCATCGGGATCCCAGCCACCGGACTGACCCGGGGGCTGACGAACCGACTCCACAAGGCTGTTAAGACCGCTCCGACGCAGGCCGTGAGGGTCAATCTTGCGACGGTCAGGGCAGCGCTGATTCGACCAGCAGCTGAAGCTCGATCAGCGGAACACGACCCACGGCGACCATCTGCCAATCGTGGATCCAGCCCTGGATGACACGCAGCGAGCCCTCCTCGTAGAAGCCGAGGTGCCCTGGCTCCAGGCCAGCGGCTGCCGGTTTCTCGGAGCCGGAGGTCGACGGTCCGAAGGACTGCCCGACCCCGGCGCCCTGAGCATGACCGGCCTGCGCGCTGGAGAGGGCCTGGAGGCGCGCTTCGCCGGGGGCAGGGCTATGTCGAACCAGCAGGAACAGTTCTTCGATGCCGTCGGAATAGAGCAGCTTGGCCCAAGCCCGCCCCTGGGCGTCGACGACCTTGGCGCTGCTCTGGAACTCGTAACCGACCGGGGCGAAGGCCGGCAGCTGGACGGGGAAGCCCAGGGCCGCCTCGAGCTCGGCTCCGAGCGCCAACGGTTGCTCTTGATTGGCGAGCGCCCGCGGCACCATGCCCGCGGGGACCCCGGGTGTGTAGGACTGATAGACCGAGCGCGCGAGCAGCGTCCCGTCGGCCGCGAATTCCTGGAATTGCAGCACGAGGTGGGAGGTCGCGTCCAGGTCGATCACGTAGCGGCGATCGGGGGGGTCGCCCTGCAGGACGCGGCGCTGGAGGCTCAACTGGACACAGTTGCGGCCGGCTACCAAGGTCTTGGTGCCATAGCTGGTGATCAGGTAGTTCTGCACCAGCAGCTGCGGCGAAACGATCTGCAGATCGCGATACCGGAAGTTGAAACCGGCACGGGCGATCTGGCGCGATAGGTAGCTGAATTCATCGAGGCCTCCGCCGGCCAGGACCTGCAGGGGTTCGAGTGCAAAACCACCCTGGCCGTCGGTCTGGATCCGCTCTCGGTGGGCCAGCTGTTGACCAGCCTGATCGCCGGTCCCGAAGATTTCGACCAGGCGCTCGCCGCTGTGGGCCACCTGCGCGGGGGCAGCGGCCAGCTGCTCGAGGATCTCGATCACCGCCGCTTGGTTCTGGGGATCGAGTTGGCCCTCGGTGCAGCTCGAGGCCAAACCGAGCAAACCGAATACCAGGCCCGCCGCGGGGCGGATGCGTCGCGAAGCGGCCATGGTCAGCCACCCTCCCCGAGCTGGCTGCGGCCCTGGTCGATCGATTCGAACAGCTCGCGCGCCAGGGGATCGAGAGCCCCCGCCGACAGCGGGCGCAGCTCGAAGCGCGGCGCCGGACGCTGGGGCCTTTGCGGGGCCTGGGCCAGCTGGTCTTGATCCGACTCCACCTGGGAGCCTGTCCAGCGCCAGGCCAGCCCGAGCAGCAGCAAGGCCGCGGCGGCGAAAGCGCCGTAGGCAAGTCGAATGGAACGGATCGGCCGGTCGGGCCGGGGGAAGGCGGCTACTTCCGTCGGGGCAGATAGGCGCGGCAGGCTGGCGACCAGGCGCTCCACACCAGCGGAGGGTTTGGCCAGCTCTTCTGCGACCAGGCGATCGAGCACACGCGGGGCGGGGCCGCGCTGAAGGTCGCCCAGCAGGCGGGCCAACGGCAGGCGCGTCGAGAGCTCGAGGCGCACGCGCTCATCCAGCTCCCGGGGCGCCGCCAGGCGCGGGAGCTCGGCCAGCAGGGCCGCCAGCCGGGGATCTCCGGGCTGGTGCGATTCAGGGCATGCGTCGGACATTGGATCGGGGGGGCAGCGGGTCGCGGGGCAAGGAGGTCGCGGACGGCGGCGGGGCGAGCCGGGTGGCCGTCAGCCGAGATAATGTTTGTCGAGGGCGGGTCCCAGCTCGCGGTCGAGGGCGGCGTGCGCCCTAGCGAGGCGGGATTTGACGGTGCCCAGGGAGATCTGGAGCGTTTCGGCGATTTCCTCGTAGGCCAGGCTCTCGACGTAGCGCAGGACGGTGATCGCCCTCAGCTTGGGGCTCAGCCGCGCGATCGCGCGCTGGATCTCGGCCTCGAGCTCGTGGCGGGATGCTGCCTGGGAGGGCATTTCCAGGCGCTCGTCCACCACGTCCAGGCGGGCCACATCCTCGTCGGACTGGTCCCAGGAAGCCTCCAGGGAGCTCGCCTGGCGCGAGCGCTGGCGACGCTTCAGGTCGATCGAGGCATTGACGGCGATGCGATAGACCCAGCTCGAAAAGCGCGACTGGAAGCGGAACTCCTGGATCTTGCGGAACAGGGTTCCAAACGTCTCCTGGGAGGCATCCAGGGCGTCGGTCGCGTTGCCCGTGATCCGGTAGCAGACGTTGTAGACGCGGTCTCGATAGCGCTCGTAGAGCTGCTCGAAGGCTCCATCCAGCCCCTGGGGAGGGGCTGCCTGGCATTCCTGGACCAGGTCCTGGTCGGGGTCGAGGCGCATGATTCAGCGGCTAGGACGCCAGTGGGCCCCGGGAAGTTCCGGGTTCTGGGAGGGAACTCTTGGCCGAGAACTCATCCGGGATCCTACCTCCCGGGGGCCCGCCGGGCAGCCCTGCCCAGGATCTGGGACGGGCAAACCCTGAAATTTCCCGACGCGCTCGGACCCGATCAGCCCCCCCGAGGAAAACCCAGCAATTCCGGGCTCGCCCCCGGTTGCGCCTAGCCCCGCCCACCCGCCTGCCCTCAGCTACCCCGGGCGATGCGCTGGATGCCTTCGGCACACCGGGGCAGCGGGGGGGCAAGGGTGTCCCGGCCCCCATCGTCCCGAATCAGCCCCCGATCAGGGCCACCGGGTCGATCACTTCCAGGGTGTTGCCGATCTCGTTCGCGCAGCCGGGGATGCAGTAGCCGGCGGCGGGGACGCATTCCGACGATTCCACCAGCAGGATCTGGGTCGCCCCGCTCTGGCCGACGGGAATGGTCATCTGCTGGCAGATCTTGTCCTTCTGATACTCCATCGGCAGATTCGCCGGTGGGACGATCGGCTGATAGATCAAGCCTTGGGGGCCGGTGCCTTGGCTGGTCTGGCGCGCCTGAGTCAGGATGCCGCCCTGCGGCTGGAGATTGACCACCGCAGCGGACAATGCGGGCCCACCGGCGCCAAGCCCCAGGGAGGCGAAGATCGAGCTGTTGCCAAGGGACTGCAGGAGCGCGTCGGGGATCGGAGTGCTGAGCTTGAGGACCAGGCCGCTCTCGCCCGGGATCAGCTGACTCTCGATCAGACTGATCGGGGCCAGGTTCTGGAACGGGATCTCCAGAAGAATGCCGTCGAAAAGCAGGCCAAAGGCCAGGTTGAGGCCGCCCTGGTGGTCGCCGGGCACATACACCGCCGTGGTCAGCAGAACCGTGGATCCGTCGCTGACAGCGGCCAGGCCGACGCTGAGCTGGGCCTCGGGAACGGGCTGCGAACTCGCTTCCACTGGGTCGCTTTGCCGGGCGAGCTCCACCAGGTCCGCGAAGCCGTCGCGGTCGGTATCGGCATGCAGGGGGTCTGTCCCGAAGATCACCTCTTGGGTGTTGAGCAGGCCATCCGCGTCCTGATCACCGCCAGGGGGCAGTTCACTCGCGGCGAGATCGCTAGGCTTGGCGAGCCAAAGACCGAGGGCCACAGCAATCCCAGCACCGCCGAGCCCGTGGGCCAGACTAGAAAGCAGGCCCCAGCCGGCGACAACCGGCCGAAGGCGTCCGGCTAGCCGGGCCGGCTGGCCAACAACGGAGCGGGGCAGCGAGCCAGGCGAGCTGGCTGCGGAGGACCCGGCTGCGGCGATCTGGGGAGCTTCGTGCATCGGCGGGAAACTCTGCTCGGACCCCGGGAGGACCGGTGCCCAGGGTGGGAGCTGTAACGCTGGTGTCTGTTAAGTGAATTTAGGGCGCCAATCGAGGGGCGGGGGGATTTTCCCGATCTAGGGACTCCCTGAGTAGCTAAAACGGGGGCTCACAGCGCCCCACGGGAGCTCTAAGCACTTGGGCTGGGCAGGTAACCGCTCGGCTGGCTCCCATGCCGTTCGACCTCAGGACTTGGCCAGGAATCCCAAGCCGAGTGGCCCTCTGGCGCAATCCAGCCGGACCTCCGGCCCCGGAACCCGGGTCCGCCCCGCCCTGACGGGGGCAGGGACGTTTCCTCATCCTGCCTGCCTTCCCCGGGCCTCAGGCTGGCGCCCCCGCTCGGGGCGGCTAAGGCCGGGCGGCCGCCCCGCTGGCCGCGACCTCCGGAAAACCCGGTCCTCGCACCCTCCCCCCGGCGCCGGGTCCGCGGACATCCCGAGGACCGATGCCCCCCCCCAAGTACCCGGTCCCCCCCAGAAGAACTCCAGCCCCCAGCAAGCCAGCCGAGCCAGCCGCTCTGCCCGCGCCGCTCCCCGAATCTCCCCCGCCTGCCCAGCGCCCCCAGCGGCCTCGCGACATCACACCCGATCGGATACCGCGCTTGCCGCAGACCCACGCCTGACGCAGACTGCATATACGAAGCGCGCCCGTAGCTCAGCTGGATAGAGCGTTAGCCTCCGGAGCTAAAGGTCTCAGGTTCGAATCCTGACGGGCGCACCATTCAAACTCGCAGGCTGCTAGCCAGATGGCGGCCATTCTCGCCGAACCGCCGGCTCGCGCGCCGTGGTATGCCTGGGGAGCGATTGATCCCCAACGGCCACGACCCACCGGCGCAAGCAGGCCTCGAAGCTCGACTGGAAGCCGCTCTTGCCCGGGGTATCCAAGGGGGTCCGGGAGTTTTTTCCGGGGGTGTCTCGAAATTCCGAGCGGTCACCACCAAGGGGGGGGGAAGCGGCGTTGGGGTCCCCTTCGAGGGGGCTTCGATGAGGCTCATCGGGTCTGGCTCCGGTTGGTCGCCGACCGGCAGGCGCCGGTGCAAGTGGTTGTGACCCTGGGGGAAGGACTCGCGGCCGTCTTGGCCGAGCAAGCGATGCGTGGCCGCGCCAGCCCACGGTCCCGCGCCGCCACCGAGGCCACGACCCGGGTGCTCCTCAGCGCTTGGCAGCCGGAGCTGCCCCTCGCCTCGATCACGAGCCGCGAACTCGACTGGTACCTGCAAGCTGCAATCGCCAAGGGCCGCTCGATCACCAGCGTCCTGCAGAAGGACATCCCGCTGCTGCGGCGCGCCATGATGCTCGGCGGCGCCAGCTGGCCAGTCGACTGGGTCCGCCCCAGGCTGCCCCGACGGCCCATGTCGGTACTGACTCCGCAGGAGGTCCGGCTGATCCTCGACCGCCTCCGGGAGCCGACCGCCCCGGATCCTGCTTCGCAGGTTCGGGCCACCTGGCTCGACGCCCGGGCGCACCATGCCGATCTGATCGAGCTCCTGTGGCTGACCGGCCTGCGCTCCGGCGAGCTGGCCCGGCTGACCCTCGGCGATGTGGACCCCCAGCGGTGTTGCCTGCGGGTCACGAATCACAAGGACGCCGGCGTGCTGGATGCTTCCGTGGACGAGATCCAGCTTCCCGAGTCGGCCCAGGCGCTGCTCGAGCGTCTGGTCGCGCGTGCCAAGGGTGGCAGCAGCCGCCCCGCCGACAGCCGCAAGCTCATTCCGGGCGGGGAGCACTTCTTGGACCTGGCCCTCAAGCGCATCGGGGCACGGCTCGGAGAGCCTCGGCTTTCGGGGCGAACGCTCAGGCACAGCTTCGTTTCGGCCGTCCTGCAGACGACCGGCGACATGGCGCTGACTCGGGACTTGGCTCGTCATCGCTCGGTGGCCACTACGACCCGGTACGTCCACGCTCTGCAGGGAGACCAGCGGGCGGCCCGCGCCGCCCTCGTCGCACTCCTGGCGGATTCTGGGCCGACTGGATCGCCTTGAGCTCTCGATCGAAGCCGGGCACGCGGTAGGCCGCGGGCTGGTGCATGCCTCCGCGGCGGCTGTGCCGCATGTACCCGACCAGGTCGCCGGCAAGGACCCGGACATCGCCCGATTTGTCGCCAACGGCGAAATGGGCCAACCCCTTGTTCAGCAGGCGCCGCGCCTTCACCAGGCTGATCGAGAGCACCTCGGCGACGTGCTGAAGGGTCATCACCTGGTCAGGGTTCTCGGGCACGGGCGCCCCGATGGGAGTCACGGGCGCCCGCGGCTCGCCCTGCCGCTTGGCAGGTCTCGAGTCGTCACCGGGCGGAGCGGTCTTGCTGGACCGTCGGTCCATGGCGCCCTCACTTGGCCTTCCGGGCCCGGGGCTTCCTGACCTGAGGCTTCCTGGGGGTCACCGGGTGGTCGACCAGGGCCAGGTCCTGGGGGGTCGATCCGGTACATGCCGCCGACCTTGCGGGCGGGCAGGCGGCCCCGGTGGACCCAGAACAGCACCGTGCGACCCGGGCGGAGGAGTCGGCTGGCGACCTCCTTGATGGTCAGGAAAGGCTTGGGCTCGCTGGGTGCGCTGCTGGTCTCCATGGATGTAGTTTTCGTAGTTATATTGTGCATTTCAAGGCGCCCTTGCGAAAATCAGCGGCTTTCCCCTTGCTCCGCCCGTTGCGTCCGGGCAAAAGGGTCCCATGCAGGCCCTGTCCACCGAAGAGGACACCTCCCCGCCCCCCGCCCCGGCCCCCGCCCCGGCCCCCGAGGGCCCGGATTCCCCGAACGCCCCCACGCCGAAGCGCAAGCGGGTCCGGGGCAAGCGCACGCGGCCGACCGAAGGCCTGCCCGCGCGCCTGTTCCTCGCACGCCAAGTCGCCGGCATCTCTGCGCAGGAGGCCGGGGACGCGATCAAGCGTTCCGAGGGCGTGATCCGCAACCAGGAGCGGGGCGTCGCGGAGCCCAGGGCCCTGTCGATCCACACGCTGGCCGAGCTCTACAAGGTCAGTGTCGAGTGGCTGATGACCGGCCGCGGCGAGGGCCCGAAGCTGCCCGCGACTCTGGTCAACGAGAAGGGCAAGTACCCCTCGCCGCCCCTCAAGACCCCGGTCGACCCGCCCGAGCCGGCCCCCACCGCGCCCAACACCGACCCGAAGGCCAGCCGCTTCAAGTACCGCCTGATCTGCCCGGCCTGTGGCAAGTCCATCGCCCCCGACCTGATCGGCCGCCACCTGGTCGAGGGCGACGCCTGCGAGCGTCCCCACTCCTACCACGACGCCGAAGCGCTCCTCCAGAACGTCCAGCGCGACCCCGAGCCCTGGTGGCAGGAGATGCAGCGCCTGCGCACCCGCATCACCGACTTCCAGCGCATGATCCTCGAGGCCTCCAAGGCCAACGACGAAAAGCGCCGCCGCGTCTACCAGGTCTCCCTGGACCTCCTCGAGCGCTCCCTCTCCCAGATCGAGGCGCTCGGCCCGGAGAAGTTCGAGTGGCGGGACGGATGATGGACTGCGGGCGCAGCGCACCTTGAAGCCCCGATTCTGGCTTCGAGGCGCTGCAGCGGACGGGAAAGGCCGAAGGTCAGGGCCAGAATCAGAGCTCCCTGGGCTCTGCGCGGGCCGGGCCTGCAAGTGCGCGCAGAACGCCCACCGTAGCAGGGAGCGATCGAAATGGGCCGAGGCCGATGGTGTACCGAATCTGGCATTACATAAGTCGAACGCTGGGATTCCGACAAGCAGGTACGGATTCAGAGCCTTGCGCAGTTTGTTCCAGCACGAGCCACTTTGCTCGGCACCGCAACCCTGAACGCCTCGTAGATCAAGATGAAGCTCACTTTCCTCCTCGTTCCGACCGCACTGCTCACCGCCGCCGCAGTCTACGGCTCATGGTCCCCAGGGAACCTGGGCCCTGCGAAGTGCAAGAAGAACGCCACCACACCGGTCTCCCAGCTCTGCGATGACGACGATGCCATCGCGGTTCCTGGGACCGTGCCAGCGATCGTCGCGGACACGGACAAGATCGTGCCGGGCAAGGTCGTGTTCAACGACAACAACATTCCGGGAGGGGGCGAGATGTTCGCGGACGCTGACGTCGCTCTGCAGCTCGACATCTTCCCGGCCGAGGAGGTAAGCGCAGCCCTCTTCACGGACCCTGGCCTCGAGATCGAGATCCTGTCGCCTGCGGGCGTGACCTTCTCTTCGATCAAGGAGAGCGAGAAGGCGAACTACGTCGTCTACCAGGTCTGCAACGGAGGTGTCTGGGAACCGATCAGCGGCACCGCTGGCGCCACAACTGCGACGCGCATGCGGCTCTACCGAGATCAGGACAACCTGCTACTGGTCAGAGAAGGCTCCTCAACCGCTGCTGATGGTCTGACATTCCGCCTCGGCATGCGGTACGGCAGCTTGGATCCGCAAGTCGACGAGGTCACTCTTCGTATCACGGCCTTCGCCGGGTCCGTGATCGAATCCTCGAGATCCAAGGCCTGGGAGATCTCGGAATTCAACTGGAACCCCACCGCCCCTGAGATCGTTCACGGGAGCAACGGCAGATTGATCGAAGTCCCGTGACCCGGGGAAGGACCCCAAGGAGCCGTTCCATCGGCCGATAGCTGGGCGCCCGGTTCACCCTGGTGCGCCCAGCTGCTGCCAGTTCGGGGGGATTCAAGGCGGCAACTACCCTGACACCCACCGCCCCCGGTGCCAGGGTCGTTGCCGCCTGGTTCGGGGAACCGCGAACTGGACTGGTACCTGCAGGCTGCGATCGCCAAAGGCCTCTCGATCTCCACAGTCCTGCAGCAGGACATGACGCATCTGCGGCGCGACACGATGCTCGGAGGCGCCAGTTGACCAGTCGTTGGGCTCCGGCATCACCTCGTCAACCGGCCCTTCAACCTGCCTACCCACTCCCAGCCGCCCTGGAAGCCGCCGGAGGAGGCTGAGGACTCCAGGAGCGCGCGGACCTGATTGGGGGCTGCATCAACCCTGCGCACGCCGCCGGTCTGGCGGGGCAGCTGGTCGAAGTCAGCCTGCGCCTTGAGGTTGCGGCGCTTGGCCCTGGACTATGGCGGCCATCTTCCTCCATTGGGGCTAGCTGGGTGGTCCGACGCTCCCGGGCAAGGCCAACCCGCCGGTTGCCCGGCCTATCGCGGCGGCCTGGGCCGGAAGGGCTCGGAATCGAAGACGATGCGACGCTGGTCACGGCGCCGCTGGGGCCTCGGGCGAGGCGGGAGGCTGGCGGAATCTGGCTGCTGCGGCATGCTGAAGGGGTGAAGAGCCGCAGCGGAGGACTGTTTCGTCCGGGCTTTGATCGGACCGTGGATTTTTCCGCGGACGAGGTTTCCAGGCGCATCCAGAGGCTGGTCGGAGCGGGGGCTGGGGAGCTAGCGGGGAATTGCCTGGCGACCCACTTCCAGCTGACGGTGCAGGAGGGTGAGCGACACTTTTGGTCGCCGTGGCTGCACCTCGAGATCGAGGCCCGGTCGGGAGAAGCGCTGGACGACCGCGGCTCGACGGAACGCGCCTGGGTGCGGGGCTACTTCACACCGGCACCCAGCCTATGGACCGGTTTCATGCTCCTCGGAATCGCCTTGGTCAGCCTGGCGTTCTTCTCGGGCACGTGGGGCCTCGTTCAGATCTATCTCGGCCAGTCGCCGCTCGCTTTGCTCGGCACGTTGGTCTGCGCTCTGGGCCTGCTGCTGCTGGTCGGCATGTCGCGGGCTGGACAGCGCCTAGCGGAGCAGCAGATGGACCAACTGCAGAAGCGCGTGCATTCGGCGCTCGAGAACGCTGTGGAACCCGGGAAGGCGTAGGCGACCTACGCGGCGGCTAGCTGTGCGGCGGCCGGCTGTTCAGCGCAGGCCGCAGGGGGAAGCGGTCAGCGGGGAGCGGAAGTTCCCAGAGCACGGCGATCCGGGGGCTGAGAGCGGCCCGGGAGCGGCTCGGAAAAGCGACCGGCCCGGGACGAGCCCGGGCCGGTCGCTGTCAGGCCGCTGTCTCTGATCAATCCATGTGGGCGATCACGCGCTCGTCGCCCATCTGCAGCTTGATCGCCATCTCCTTGCGGCTGGTCTTGCTGAAGCGGTCGACGAAGCGAGCGAACACCACGTCGTAGACGCGCAGCACGCCGCGCGTCGCCAAGCGGCGCACGAAATCCACCGGCGCCCAGTAGCGCGGACCAAAGAGGCCCTGGGCGTTGGCGTAGAGCTTGGCCTGCTCAGCGACCAGGTACTCGCTGTACAGCATGTAGGCGACCAGCAGGGGCTTGGCCAGCCAGCGCTGCTTGATCAGCTTGGGCACCACGGGCATCATCCACGGGAAGCGCGTGACGATCGGGAACAGCTTGTGCAGGTTCTCGATCTGGTGTTTGTGCTCGAATTCGATCGAGGAGGTGCGGTTGAACTTGTGCGGGAAGTCGTCGTACCCGGCCACCGCATAACCCATGTTCTTGGTCATGTCGGCGATGTCGAACTCGGGGTACGGCTGCATGATCGACACCAGCGGGTGGTCGGTCTTGCACTCGATGTTGAGCCGCAGGGTGTCGAGCTCGTCTTCCATCGTGCCGCCGGGTCCGCCCAGCATGTTGAGCGTGCCCAGGCGGATGCCGTGCTTCTTGATCCAGCCGGCGGCATCGGTCAGCTGCTGACGGGTTGTGTTCTTCCGGAAGACCGCGTTGCGCACGTAGTCCGAGGCGGCCTCGATGGCGATGCGCGCGTACACGCAGCCGGCCTTGCGCAGCATCTCGATGTGCTTCTCGGTGGTCATGTTCGCCATCAGGATGACGTCGAACGGCAGACCGATCTCCTTGGGGTACTTCTCGCAGAACTCCTCGAGCCAGTCGTTGCGCAGGTTGAAGATGTCATCCAGGAAGTGGAGGAACTTCAGCGGGTACTTGGCCTGCACCGCCTTGATCTCGGCGATGACGTGGTCGACCGAGCGCTTGCGGGTGTATTCCTTGTTCTTCGCGTCGTAGACCTTCTTCTTCCAGGCGTGGTGGAAGCAGAAGGAGCAGTTCATCGGGCAACCGCGCTGGGTCACGAAGACCTTGCGGTCCGAATTGCGGTAGATCTCGCCGGCTTCGTAGATCACGTCGCGATCCGGGAAACCCAGGGCGTCCAGGTCCTGCACCAGCGGGCGCTGGGGGTTCTTGAACACCTCGCCGCTGCGGCGATCGCGCACGAACAGGTTCTGGATGTCGTGGATCGGCTGCTTGTTCTGCAGGCGGTCGCACAGCTCGACAAGGGCCTGCTCGCCCTCGCCGCGGCAGACGGCGTCGAAGTCGCCCTGCTCGAGGTACTCGGGGCTGAAGGTCGGGTGCGGGCCGCCGGCGATGGTCAGGACCTTGGGGAGCGCCTCGCGGACCTTGCGGTTGATGTCCGCGAAGTAGAGGTGCATGCCCGTGGTCACCGAGAAACAGACCACATCAGGGTCGTAGGCCTGCAGCTTGGCAATCCACTCGCGGTCCGGCAGAAACAGCGCCTTGGTCTCGTGCCCCGCGTCCTTGAGGGCCCGGCTGATCCACATGATGCCGAGCATTTCCTGGGCGAGGAATTCGTTGATGAACAGAACCTTCATGGGGTCCGGGGGAGCGGCGCTGGTCTGGTGAGGCTGGTTCCTGGGGCTGTGAGGGCGGGCCGTCCACGCCAATCGAGTCTCCCGAGAACTGGAGTTTCGTCGGCCAAGTATAGGGGGCCTGCCTCAAGGAAGCTTGAATTCGGCCCGAGGTGCCCCGAAAACCCGCAAGCTTCCAGCGAGGACGCCGCCCGGGTTCCTCCACGCCCACATAAGATGTTGTGGCTCAAGGGCTTAGGCGAGGGTCCTCAGACGGAAGTGTTTGCGAGCCGACCTCGGCCGCCAGACCGACATTCGGGGCTGCGGCCGAAGGTTCGATTCGGGTTGGCCGCCTCGAGGGCAGCATCTCGGCGGCTGGAGCTGCCTCCGGCAGTGACGGCCCCGCAGCGAAACTTCATGTCAAGACTTTTATCTAGACATTGAGTCTTCGCCCTTGCGGCCTCGTGCCCTGGGACGATTTTTCTGTGTGTTTCCCGTGAAGGAAATTCGGATCGGGGTCCGCTACCCCCCTCAACCCCGGCTCCGCGCTCCACCGATATGTGCGCGATGCAGCGTTCCTCCCCTCGACCTGGCCCGGCGCTGGCCGGTTTCCTGCTCCCGATCGTCCTCGGCGCCTGCGCCTCCCCGGCGCGCGACGGTTGGGTGGCATTCCGCGACGGCGACTTCTCCGCCGCGGTCGGCACCTGGCAACCCGTGGCCGAATCCGGCGACTCCGAAGCCCAGTACATGCTGGGCCTGATGCACGACGAGGGCCGCGGCGTCCCCAAGGACGCCTACGAGGCGGCCAAGTGGTACCGCATGGCGGCCGATCAGGGGCACCTCGGTGCGCTCAACAATCTGGGCCTCCTGCACTACGAAGGCCGCATCGGCGAGCGCTCCTTCGACGAGGCGGCGCGCCTGTACCGCCAGGCGGCCGAGCGCGGCTTCGCCCCGGCCCAGTGCAACCTGGCCGTGCTGCACCTGCTCGGGCAGGGGGTCGAGCGCGACGTCCCGCGTGCCATCGAACTGCTCGAGGCCAGCGGACGCCAGGGCCACTCCAAGGCCCAGACCCTGCTGGCCAGCATGCACGACGGCGGCCTCGGCACGGACCAGGACCGCCGCGAAGCGGCGCGCTGGTACCGCAAGGCCGCCGATCAGGGCCATGCCGCGGCGCAGCAGCGACTCGCGGCAATGTACCTGACGGGCGATGGGGTGGAGCAAGATCCTGCGCTCGCCTTCGAATACAGCCAAAAGGCAGCCGAGCAGGGCCTGGCAGCCGCCCAGTTCCAGACCGGCTGGATGCTCTGCCAGGGTCTGGGCACCACCCGCGACCCGGTCTCGGCGGCGCCCTGGTTCAAGCGCGCCGCAGACCAGGGTCTGCCGGAAGCGCAGACCGCCCTCGGGCTGCTGTACCTGCGCGGCGAGGGCGTGGTCCAAAACGACCGGCAGGGCGCGCGCTTCCTGCAGCTCGCCGTGAACCAGGGTTACTCCCTGGCCAAATTCAATCTGGCGCTGCTGTACGCCCGCGGCCAAGGCGTGGTGCAGAACCGCCCAGAAGCCGAGCGCTTGCTGCGCGAGGCGGCGGCGGAGGGGCTTTCGATCGCGGATCAGAAGGCCGAGCAGCTCGAGCGCGGCGAAAGCGTGGGCTTCGCTCCGCTGCCGCTGCCCCGCGGCTGATCGAAGGGCCGAGAGCAAAAGGCTCGCGCAGTCGGGGCTGGTCGCAGGGCGACGATCCCCGACTCGGTTTTTGCAACGCTGGTCGGCGCAAGGCGACGGATGGATCGGCGGCCCAGCCCGCCGTCCGCCCGCGCTGCCGCCTCTCGACGGCGCTGGACCTCAATAGGCCAGGGCCAGCCCGTCCTTGCGGGATTCGCTGGCGGCCAGCCAAGTGCCGTGGACCAGATCGCGGGCGACAGCCTGATAGCCGCCGAATTCACCGTCGTTCCACTCGATGCGATGGCCGCGGCGCAGGAGCTCGCGCACCACCTCCCAGTCGGCCAGGCCGGACTCGAGATGCACCACGCCGCCATCGAGCATGCGCTCGCCGGTCGGTTCGGAGGAACCGCGGTGGATCGCCCGCGGCGCGTCGCCGGCAGCCTGCAGCCCCATGCCAAAATCGACAAGGTTCGAAGTCACCCAAGCGTGCATCTGGGGCTGGGTGGCTCCGCCCATGACGCCGAAGGCGACCCAGGGTTGGCCATCTCGGGTGAGCAGGGCGGGGATGATCGTGTGGAAGGGTCGCTTGCCCGGCGCGTAGCTGTTGGGGCGGCCGGGGGCCAGGTCGAACAGCTCGCCGCGATCCTGCAGCACGAAGCCCAGGCCTGCCGGGGCGATGCCGCTGCCCATGCCGCGGTAGTTGCTCTGGATCAAGGCCACCATTTGCCCGCGGGCGTCGGCGGTCGCGAGGATGATCGTGTCGCCCTCGTCGAAGGCCTGAACGCCGGGCGCCTGGCGCTTGGCGGCGCGCTTGGGGTCGATCAAGGCGCGGCGTTCGGCGGCGTAGGCATCGGACAGCAGACGCTCGATCGGGGCAGGGAAATAGCCGGGGTCGGCGATCAGCCGGGCCCGGTCCTCGAAACAGAGCTTCTTGGTTTCGATGAAGAGGTGCAGGTGCTCGGCGCTGCCGAATCGGAGGGCCGCCAGGTCGAAGCCCTCCAGCAATGCGAGGTGCTGCAGGGCCGTGATGCCATGGCCGTTGGGCGGCAGCTCGTGCAGCACGACGCCGCGATAGGCCCGCGAAAGCGGCTCGACCCACTCGCCCTGGTGGGCGGCTAGGTCGGCCGCGGTCAGGAAACCGCCCTCGGCGGCCACCTCGGCGCCGATACGCGTGGCGATTTCGCCCGTGTAGAAGGCCTCACGACCGCCCTCCACCAGAGCCTCGAGGGTGCTGGCCAAACCTGGATTGCGCCAGAGTTCGCCGGCCTCCGGCGTGCGGCCCTGGTCGGTGAACTGGGCCCGGAAGCCCGCGAAGCGCTCTAGGCTGGGGGCGTTGCGACGCCAGGCCTCGGCGATCACCGGCGTGAGCACGAACCCATCCCGCGCGGCTGTGATCGCCGGCGCCAGCAGCTCTGCCATCGAGCGGCGGCCGAAGCGCTCGTGCAGCGCGAACCAACCATCGACGCAGCCGGGCACGGTCACCGGCAGCGGCCCGTGGGCCGGCATGCGGCGAATGCCGCGTTCGGCGAGCAGCTCGGCGCTGAGGCCAGCGGGGGAGCGGCCGCTGCCGTTGTAGCCAGCGATGCCCTGCTCGGGGTCGTGCACCAGAGCGAACAGGTCGCCCCCCAGGCCGCAGCCGGTGGGCTCGACCAGCGCCAGGACTGCGTTGGCCGCGATGGCCGCATCGACGGCGCTGCCGCCGGCCTTCAGCACCTCGATCGCGGTCAGCGTGGCCAGGGGCTGGCTGGTGGCCGCGGCCCCGCGAGCGCCGCGCACCTCGGAGCGGGTCTGGAACCCCGGGCCCACGGGACGGTCCTGGGCCAGTGCGGGCAGCGGCGTGGCGCTGAGCAGGAGGGCCGCACAGGCGGCGAGTCCGAAGAGCTGATAAGCGTCCATACCGCGATCTTAGGGGGACTGCCCGGGGCCCAGCGGACCTCGGCCCGTCTCACACCCGAAGTCCCGGGACGACGGGGGCCGTCTGTCGGTCTCGAGGGGGAGCTAGCGGCTATCCTGGCCCTACCGCGGCAAGGTCCGCCGGCCGTCTGCATGCACATCCTGTTGGTCGAAGACAACCCGGCGGTGGCCGCCAACGTGCGCGAGGGACTGTCCGCTCGGGGCCATCTCGTCGAGCTGGCCAGCGACGGGGCCGAGGGCCTCGAAAGAGCCTCCCGGGGTGCTTTTGACGCCCTGGTCCTCGATCGGCTGCTGCCGGGCCTCGAAGGACTGGAGGTCTGCCGCCGGCTGCGCGCCAGCGCCGGGCCGCGCCTGCCGATCCTGTTCCTGACCGCCTGCGACGAGCTGGAGGACAAGCTGGCTGGCTTCGCTGCCGGCGGGGACGACTATCTGGTGAAGCCCTTCGCCCTGTCCGAACTGGCCGTGCGGCTCGAAGCGCTCGTGCGCCGGACAACGCCAACGGCGGCAACCCTGCGCTTCGGAGACCTGCGCTACGAACCCCGCGATTTCGCCGCCTGGCGCGGCCCGAGACGCCTCAATCTGTCGCGAATCGGGCTGCGGATCCTCGCGGAGCTGTTGCGGGAGGCACCCGCGGTGGTGACCCAGGAGCGCTTGGCGGAGCTGCTCTGGGACGGCCGCGCGCCCTCCGGGAGCACCCTGCGCACCCACGTCTACGCCCTGCGGCGCGAACTCGAAGCAGGCGGCGAGCCCGCGCTGCTCGAGACCCTGCACGGAATCGGCTATCGGCTGAGCCCGGCCGCGGACGGTCGATGACGCCCAAGTCCCTGCGCGCGCGCCTGCTGGCCGCTTTCGGGCTGTTCGGCTTGGCGCTGTGCAGCAGCTACGGCTGGCTCCTGCCGCGGCTGGTCCTGACGACCGAGGATCGCATCTTCGAACGCCAGCTGCGCGAGCAGTGGGCCCTGGCCAGGTCTGCGGCGCTGGCCGGAGAGCCACCGGCCGAGCGCCCAGCGCCCGGCATGTCCTTTGGGCTCGAGGGGGCAGGGCTCGGACCCGAACTGGCCGCCTTCATCGAGGGCCTCCCGCCGGGCCTGCATGAATACAACGATCAGCCGCGACCTGGCTGGCCCTCGACCGAGCTCTTGTTCCTGATCGAAGACCTGCCCGATGGCCGCCGGCTGCACGGCCTCTACGACGTGGCGCCCTACGAGGGCATGGAGGGCCTCTGGGACCGGCTGTACCTGACCACCATGGGCGCTGGCCTAGCCTTGGCGCTGGCTGCGGTCGGTTTGGGGGTGGGCCTCGTTCGCCAGCTCTCGAGCGCCCTTCGGGACCTCGAACGTCTGGCCGGGTCCGAGACACCAGAGACGACGGCCCCGGTGATCGAGCGAACGGATGAACTGGGCCGCCTGGCGCGCGTCTGGACCGCTGCCGCCGAGCGGTCGCGCGCCGCGATCGATCGCGAGCGGCGCTTCGCGCGGGACGCCAGCCACGAGCTGCGCACACCGATCACGGCAGCGACCGGCGCGCTCGAAAACCTCGCCGAGATCCAAGGGGCCGACGGAGCGCAGCGCGCGCTCTGGTTGGATCGAGCGCGGGGAGCCCTGTCGGAAATGGAAGAGCTGGTGAGCGCTTTTCTGTGGCTGGCTCGCGATCCCGAACAAGACCTGGATCTCGAACCGCTACCCATCGAGCCGGAGCTGCGTCGCCTGCTGGCGGAGGTGCCGTCGGGAGCTTCCGATACGTTCCTCGAGACCTCCGGCAGCCCGCGGGTGCGCGCGCCGTCGGCCGTTCTCCGCATCGTGATGGGCAACCTGCTGCGCAACGCCCGCGCCGGCGCGCAGGGCGGCCCGATCCAGGTACGCCTCGGCCGGGCGGAGGTCCTGATCGAGAACCCCGTGGTCGCGTCGGCCGGATCCAAAGCGCAGCCACAGGGGTTCGGTTTCGGGCTCGAGATCGTCCAGGACCTGTGCCGCCGCTTCGGTTGGCGCCTGGTCACCGGACCGGTTCCGGGACCGGAGCCGCGTTATCGCGCCCGGGTCGAGTTCGGTGCTCTACCGATCGTCGATCAGAACCCGTAGCGCGCGCCGATCACAACGCCCAGGTGGTCGTAGTCGGCCTCGTACACATCACCGCTGGCCTCGTCCTCGAGGTCCGCGCCGCCGGTGCCCAGGTAGCGCGCCTCCGCGAACAGGCTCCAATGGCGATCGACCTGAAAACTTGCGCCAGCCATCGCCTGGAACGCGAACGGTCCTCGCTCCGAGGCCTCGACCCCAGCGGGCGAGAGGTCCGCATCGATCTCCTGGAGAAAGCCCACACCGAGGCCGACATACGGCCGCCAGCGTTCCCCCGGCAGGAAGTCGTAGCGCAGGTTGGCCAAAATCGCCACGGAGGCGTAGTCGCCGCTGTCCGCCAGGGAGCCACCGCCGACCAGGTCGATCCCGCTCACGTCGTTGCTGCGGTAGGTGTAGTCGAGTTCGGCGGACCAGCGCTCGTCGAAGCGGCGTCCCACCGAGAAGCCGGCCAGGAAGCCGCTATCGTAGGAGCCGTCGGCCGGACTGGTCACGCCGCCGGAAACCTCATCGAAAGCGCCATCCTGGAGCTGGCCGAAGCCGCCGTACAGGCCCAGGTACCAGCCCGGTCGACCGGAGTCCCTGGAACTCGCCTCGGCCAGGCCATCTTGGGCGCTCACGGCGACGCCGACGCTGGGCAGCGCCGCGCCGGGAAGAACGGCCCCGGTGATGGCGGAAGCCGGCCGCGGTTCGCTGGCGGCGTCCGCCAAAGACCGATCGCCGGCGGGCATCGATGTGGGGAGAGCGGGAAGGGCGTTGGCCCACAGGAGAAGCAGCAGCGTTTGCATAGCCCAGCATTCGCCGCAGCGCTGCGGACGAAGCGTCGAATTTTCGTCGATTCGGCGTCGATCGGACGTCGAATCGAGCACCCCATGGGCCAGGACCGGGCGCCGACCGAAGCGCCGACTCCGCCGCCCGATCGGACCTCGCCGCGACCCGTCCGACACCGCCCCGCCCGTCCCAGACGAGCCTGCGTCCTTCGGAACCCAGGGGCCCTGCGGACCTCAGACCGCCAGCGAACCCACCGGGCCACGGAGCTCCGACACCCCAGCCCAAAGCAAGTCCTGCCGCCGCCTCTCGCGCCGCCGCACCTCCGCACTGCCCCCCTCCGCACTGCCCCCCATCCATGCCACCTCCCGCAGTGCCGCCTGGAGCAGTGCCGCACCCCGCGAACAGGCCCCACCCAAGCCCTGGAGCTCCGTCGCCGATCGCGCGGATCCTCCCCAGAAAGTTGTCCCCACTCCACCACCCCCGTCCACCACGAACAACCCCCACGAACAGCCCTCGGGCGACCCTCCAAAGTCCAAGCAAGTCCCATCGAAGCTCCTGCCGCTGCTTCGAAATCCAGGCAAGCCTCCTCTTCCCGCCTCGCCCTCCCCACGGTCAACGGTCATCGCGCAGCGACGACCGTTGACCCTTACAGACAGGAAATTCCCACCCTCCGGCCGCCGCAGGCGGCCCCCAAAAAAATGCTGAACTGCCTGGGTGGGCGGCTCGGGCAGTTCAGCTCGGCCAGGGCAGGTCGCCGCGCGCGGTGGCGGCCAGGGCCGCTTCGACCTGCTCGAAGGTCTCTTCGCGGATGAAGCGCTTCGCATCCTCGAGGCCGCGGGCGGCGTAGCGGGCGCGCAGGGCCGGATCGTCCAGCAGCCGCCGGATCGCGGCCGCCAAACCCGCATCGTCGCCCGGTTGCACCAGCAAACCGTTGTGCTCGTGGGTCACCACCTCAGGATTGCCGCAGACGCCCGTGGCGATGATCGGGGTGCCCAAAGTCTGGACCTCGATCAGGGTGTGCGAGAGCCCCTCGTACTCGGAGTTGAGCACGAACACGTCCGCCGCGCGGATCAGGCGCGGGATATCCTTGTGGGGCACGTTGCCAAGGAACCGGGCCCGATCGCCGAGGCCCAGCTGCTGGGCCAGACGCTTCCATTCCTGCTCCATCTCGCCATCGCCGGCGATCAGCAGCACCACGTCCTCCGGCAGCTTGGCCAGGGCGCGCAGGATGCCGTCCACGCGCTTCCAGCCCATCAGGCGGCAGATGGTCAAGACGTAGCGCTTGCCGCTCGCCAGGCCGAATTTCCGCTGGGCTTCGGCCTGGGTTTCGGTCATGTCGGCTGGCTTGGCGCCGTGGTGTGCGTTGTGGATGCGCTGCACCTTGCGGCCAGGCACGCCGTAGCGCTCGACGAGGATCCCACGCAGGAATTCCGAGCAGGCGATGATGTGCTGGACCCGGTTCCACCAGTGCTTTTGCAGCCGGCGTACCAACTTGACGCGCCAGTCGTATTCCTTGGTCTCGAAGACGACGATGTTGTCGCCGCGGATCCAGCCCTTGCGATGGGCGATCTCCCAGGCCCCGTCGACCATGATGCGGACCGCCGTGGGCACGCCGCGCAAACGGGCGGCCCAGACGTGCAGCAGGGCCAGGTGCTCTTGGATGTAGACCACGTCTTGGCCCTTGGCCTCCTTCCAGACGCGGAAGAAAGCCTTGAGATAGCGCAGCGCCAGCCCCCCGCGGGTGATCGCGATCACTCGGAACGGATAGCCCTGGGGCTCGGGATCCGAGCAGAAGGCGACGACCTTGACGGTGTGGCCGCGCTCGGTCAGGAAGCGCCCCAGGCTGGGCACGTAGACCGCCGGACCACCAAGGTCGGGCGGAAAGACCGGCGAGGTCAGCAGGACCTTGAGCGGCCGGATCGCGGGAAGAGCAGCGCTGTGGCGCTGCACCCCGCTGGCCTCAACGGGCGCCATCCGTGGCTGCTCCCTGCTTGCTCTCGTTGAAGGCGAACAAGCGCTGGCTGTCGCTGCGCTCTCCCTCGATGGACCCCAGCACTTCGGGGGTGATATCGCCAGTCGGGTAGTCGCCGTTGAAGCAGGCGTTACAAAACTTCTGGATGCGCGGATTGTCCGCCCGAGCGCACTCGTTCATCGCCTCGCGATCCAGGTAGATCAGGTAGTCGACCTCCAGCTCGGTGGCGACCTCGGCATGGCTTCGGCCGGCGGCCACGAATTCGGTCTTGCTGGCCATGTCGATGCCGTAGGGACACGGGGAGATCAGCGGCGGGCTGCAGGAGGCCAGGTAGACCTTGCGAGCGCCGGCTTCCCGCGCCATGCGCACGATGCGGCGCGCGGTATTCCCGCGCACGATCGAATCGTCGACCAGCAGCACGTCCTTGCCAGCGAATTCGGCGTCGATCGTGTTGAGCTTGCGCCGCACCGAGGTCCGGCGCGAGCTCTGGCTGGGCATGATGAAGGTGCGCCCGATGTAACGGTTCTTGACCAGTCCCTCGCGGTACGGGACGCCCAGGGCCTGCGACATTCCCATGGCTGCGTCGCGGGAAGAGTCCGGGATCGGGATCACCACGTCGGGGGTCGGGGCCCCTTCGCGCCGCCATTGCCGTCCCAGGGCATCCCCGAAGCGCACACGGGTGCGATAGACCGACATGCCGTCGAGCAGCGAGTCGGGGCGCGCGAAATAGACCAGTTCGAAGATGCAGGGGCGGTGCGGCTTGTCGCCCACCTGACGGCGGATCACCTCGCGCTCGGCGCTGATGAAAACGGCCTCCCCGGCGTTCAGGTCGAACTGCTTCTCGTAGCCGGTCACGTCCAGCACCACGCTCTCGCTGGCGAAGGCGAACCAGCGTTGGCCCTCGTCCTCGCGGATCCCGAAGCAGATCGGCTTGATGCCGAAGGGATCGCGGAAGGCCACCAGGCCGACGTCGGGCAGGGCGGCGACCACCGAATAGGCGCCGCGCACCTCGCGATAGACAGCGGCGACCGCATGGAAGATGTCGTCGGCTCCGACCTTGACGCCGGGACGGATGCGCTCCTGCAGGGCGCGCACGAAGACGAACAGGATGATCTCGAGGTCGCAGGAGGAATTGAGGCGCGTGCCGCTGCTGTGGAAGTGCTCGCGCTTGAGCTGCATGAAGTTGGTCACGTTCCCGTTGTGGGCCATGGCCACCCCGACCGGGAAGTTGACGTGGAAGGGCTGGGCGTCCTCGGCGCGGTTGGCGCCCACGGTGGGGTAGCGCACATGGCCGATGCCGAGCGGGCCGCGCAGCTCCTGCATGTCGCGCTCGTCGAAGACGTCGCGCACCAGGCCGAAGCCCTTCTTGGCATGGAAGGTGTCGGTGAAGGTCGTGATCCCGGCCGCGTCCTGGCCGCGGTGCTGGATGGCGAGCAGGCCTTCGTAAATCTCCGCCGAGACGTCGACGCCTTCGGGCCCGTAGATGCCGATGAATCCGCACATGGGGGTCGCTGGAGGCGCGGGCCTCCGCTCGGCCGGGGGATCCGGCCGTCCGGAGTGGGGGCGCCAAGCCAGACAGACTACTCCAAAGGCGGCCGGGGCCGGCTGCCCCGCCCAGTGCAGGGGCGCGCGGCGGGTTCCAGGCGGCCGCGAGGGCCTTCGTCCAGGACCCAGCCGATGGACGCCGCCGGAGGCGGCCAGCCGCGGGAGCGGGGCGGGGGTTGCCCCCGGTGCAGAGCGCGAAGCAACCAGACCCTCTGGCCCCGGAGCGAGCGCCGGTTGCACCCCTGACCGCCACTGCCCCCGCCGCCCGGAGTTCCGCGCTGGGGGTGCGACTCCAGGGGATCCATTAGACTGCACCGGTCGTCGCAGCAGCCGGCGATATCCCATGGTCTGCGAGCAATCGAACGTCCCCCGGGTCCAGGCGGCCCCCTCCGCGGGCGGGGGCGGACGCTCGAGGGCCTCCTCGGTGTCGATGAAGCGCCTGCAGGCCGCGGACGCCCGGCTCGGACCGCTGGCCTGCTGGTTCCTGCGGCCGCTGGCTGGGCTCCTGCGGCGTACCCCCTCCCAGCTGGCCGGCTGCCCCGTGCGCATCCTGCTGATCAAGTTCTGGGGCATCGGCTCGATGCAGCTGCTGACGCCGTCCGTGCGCTGCCTTCGCGAGCGCCACCCGGGTGCGCGACTCGAGCTCTTGACCCTACGCCCCAATGCGCCCTTCGCCCACGGACTGGGGGTCTTCGACGAAGTCCACACCCTGGACCTCGAGCGCGCCGGCTGGCTGAACCTTTCCAGCCGCATCCTGGGGCTGTGCCGCAGCCTGCGTCGCGCTCGCTTCCAGGTCGCCTACGACTTCGAGTTCTTCACGCGCTTTTCGGCCCTGGTCACCCTGCTCAGCGGGGCCCCGCAATCCCACGGCTTCGACGCCCCCAGCGTCTGGCGCGGCGGCTTCCACAGCGTGCGCGTGCCCTTCAATCGCTACTGGCACGTGGCGCGCAACTTCCGCAACCTGGCCGGCGGCGAAAACGGCGCGGAGATCGAGCCGAAGGACCTTTCGCCCTTCAAAATCGCGGAGGTGCATCGCCGGGAGCTCGAGGACAAGCTGCTGTCCCTGGGCTTCTCCGGGGATGGACCCCTGGTGGTCTTCAACCCCAACGCCGGCGGCCTGTCCCTCGAGCGGCGCTGGCCCCCAACCCAATTCGCCCAGCTCGGCACGCGCCTGGCGATCGAGCGCGGGGCGCGGTTGGCCCTGGTGGGAGCACCCTCCGAGCGGGCCTGGACCGCCGAGGTGGCAGCCAAGCTGGCCACGCTGCCGGCGAATCGGGTGGTCAACCTGGCCGGTGAGCTTTCGATCGGGGGTCTGCACGCCCTGCTCGAGCTGGCCGATCTGTTCGTCACCAACGATTCCGGGCCGATGCACCTGGCCGCGGCGCTCGGCACACCGACCCTGGGGCTGTTCGGACCGGAGACGCCGCTGATGTACGGGCCCCTCGGCGAGCGGGCGGAAGGCCTCTACCGGCCGCCGGCGTGCAGCCCGTGCATCAACGTGCACGATAACAAAGTGGCCTCCTGCGTGCGCGGCCGGCCCGAGTGCCTGACCAATCTGACCGTCGAGCACGTCTTCGAACGCGCCAGTCTGAGACTCGGACGGGGAACCCTGCCGTCCTGGCTGCCTCGCCTTCGGCTGAGGGCGGTGCCGGTCGAAGAGGGGCTCGGCGGGCAGGCTCCCGGCAGCGCTCAGGGAGCCTCGCGATGAGGGTTTTGTTGCTCAATCCGCCCGGCCGCCGCATCTACATCCGGGATTATTTCTGCTCCAAGACCACCAAGTCGAACTACCTCTTCCACCCGGTCGACCTGGTGACGCTCTCGGGGACCGTTGCGAGCGAGCACGAGACCGAGGTTCTCGACTGCATGGCGGAGCGGCTCGACGAGACGGCCGCCGCGGCGCGCATCGCAGCGCTGGCGCCGGAGGTGATCGTTTCCCTGGTCGGCTCGGTGTCCTGGAAAGAAGACCGACGTTTCCTGGCCGCCCAAACCGCTGCCGGTCGTCGGATCATCGCCATCGGCGACGTGCTGCACGAAGACTCGCTGCAGCGTCTGGAGCAAGAACCCTGGCTCGAGGCGGCCCTGCACGTCTTCGCCAACGCAGACATTCTGCATTACCTGCGCGGGGACCGCGGGCGCATCGAGGACATGACCGTGCGCGACCCCGAGGGGCGCCCCCAGCGGCTCCTGGCCGTGGAGCGCAAACAACGCAAGGGTGGCTTCCGCGTGCCGCGCCCCCGCCACGAACTGTTCCCCAGGCAGGGCTATCACTTCTCCTTCGCGCGCTCCCAGCGCTTCGCCACCGTCCTGACGGACTACGGCTGCCCCTACCCCTGCACCTTCTGCGTGATCGGGACCCTGGGCTTCCAGACCCGTCCGGTGGCCGATGTGCTCGACGAGCTGGATGCCCTAAGAAACCAAGGGGTCCACGAGCTGTTCTTCATGGATCAGACCTTCGGTGTGCAGCGGGCGCGCGCGCTGGAGCTGTGCGCCGCCATGGCCGAGCGCGGGGACCTGTCGTTCACGGCCTTCACCCGCCCCGACGTGGCCGATGATCAGATGCTGGCTGCCATGCGCTCCGCCGGCTGCCACACCGTGATCCTGGGGGTCGAATCAGCGGACGACGCGCTCCTGGCGGCCTACAAGAAGGGCTACAAGAGTTCGGTGATCGCCCAGGCCTTCCAGCGCGCCAAGCGCCACGGGCTGCGCACGGTCGGGACCTTCATCATCGGGTTGCCCCAGGAAACCGAAGCCTCGCTCGAGCGCACCCTCGACCTGGCCGTGGCCCTGGAGATGGACTTCATGTCGCTCAACATGGCCGTGCCTCGCTTCGGGACGCCCTTCCGCGCCGAGGCCTTGGCCCTCGGCTTGGCGCAGCGCGAAGACCTGGTGATGGACCAGGGAGGCGAGAGCGCCTTCCTGCCCACACAGACACTCGATCGCGACCGGATGCTGGCCCTCAAGAAGCGCATGGTCCGGCGCTTTTATTTGCGCCCGAGTTTCCTTTGGAAACGCCTCACCGGCACCCGCAGCTGGTGGGAACTGTCCGCCCAGGTCAAGGAAGGGTTGGCGCTCCTGCGCCGCAACGTGTAGGACGCCCGGTGCCCCCCGCGCCCCCCCGGGAAGCCTAGGGCCCAGCTTTCCGGCCGCGCTCCCGGCGTGGCCCGAGGGCCTAGAAGAAGTCGACTCGGGCTGCGCCCGAGCGATCAGGTCAGCCCGTAGGGATGACTTCGGGACGCCGTCTGGCGGCCCCAGAAACTGGCCTCGTCGCTGCCCACCGGTTGCTTCGAGCCTCTGAGCAACGGCTTGAGCCGTCGGCCCTAGCCGGACAAAAGTGTGGCCCTCGAACCGTCCGGGTGCTGGACAGGCAGCCCCCGGGAGCCCTTCGGGACCGCTCGAGCCGGAGCCCCTGGGCGGCCAGGGGTGTTCCCGAGCGAGCGCGGGGCCGCGCAGGCCGCTGGCCACGAGCCGCGTGCATCCGATCCGCGGATCCAGGCGAAAACAATCCCATGTCCAGATCCTCGTCAGCGCTCCTGCGCACCCCCCCTTCCGCCAACGCCCGCCGCGGCGGGCTCCTGACCCTGGTGCTCGGCCTGCTCGGCTGCAGCTCGAACCCGCCCCTGCCGACGGTGGCCGCGGTCGATCTGCAGCGCTTCATGGGCCCCTGGTTCGTGCTGGCCCACATCCCCGCCGGCGCCGAGAAGAACGGCTACAACGGGGTCGAGTCCTACGAGCTGCGGCCGGATGGCAAGGTCGGCACCACCTACGTGTTCCGCAAGGGCGGTTTCGACGGGAAGCTCGAGACCATGAGGCCCGTCGGGCGCGTGGTGGACAAGACCACCAACGCAGCCTGGGGGATGGAGTTCTTCTGGCCTTTCGAAGCCGAATACCTGATCACCTATCTGGAAACCGACTACTCGGCCACGATCATCGCTCGGACGAAACGAGACTACGCCTGGATCATGGCGCGCACGCCCGAGCTCCCCGAAGAACGCCTGCAGGCTCTGGAGTCCGAGCTGGCGCGCCAAGGCTACGACCTCTCCAAACTGCGCCGCATGCCCCAACGCTGGCCGGATGCGGAGCACCCCAACTCGCCGGCTTCCGGGCGCTGATCGAGCCCCGGGCCCGATCTGGGGCGCGCACCTGCGGCGCCCCCCCGGCCTCGGCGCGGGGGCGCCGCTCGACCGATCGGCTAGAAGTGGAACAGGAAGCCCACGGCCCACTGGCCGTAGTCGAGGTCCGTGTCCTGTCCGCCCAAGCCACCTAAGCTCAGATCGAATTCGGTGCCCGTGACCCAGCGATATTCGGCCCCGATCGAGAAGAACTCGGTGACCTCGGCGAGCAGACCTCCGCGCAGGTACAGACCCGGCGAGCTTTCGTCGGTCACCAACAGCCCCTGGGCCAGCTCCGCGGTCATCAGGGTGCCTCCGCCGCTCACGAACGGACGCACGCGGTAGCCGGGCAGCACATACAGGCGCCCGCCCAGGAACAGCTCCGCCTGGGTCAGCTCGATGCCGCTGTTGGTGCGGCCGCCGAATTGGGTTCCGAACTCGACCGCGAAGGGGCCTTCGCCGGGTTTGATCGCCAGATCGACGCCGAAGCTCCAGGGGTCGTCGAGGGGCGTGAAGGCTTCGCTCTCGAGGGAGCGCTGACCGAACATCACACCCAGCACGAAGCGGTCCTCGTTTTCCTGGAGTCCCTGCTCCTCCACGATCACCCGCGGCTGGCCGCCCGGCCCGCCCAGGGCTTGGCTGGGCAGGCTCAGACCCTGGCCTCCCGGTTGGTCGTGGGGCGAGGGCTTGGCGACCTCGGGCACGGCAGCCGCAGGCACGATTGCCTCAGACACGGCGGCGGCGGACCCGGCGGCGGCTTCGACCCCCTTGGAAGCGGGCAGGCTGGCGGAGGCGCGCAGCTCGCGCCCGACCGGTGCCGCGCAGGCGACCAGGATCGAAAGGGTCAGGGAAAGCGCTCCTATCGGCAGGCGTTGCATCGGCGTGGGCTCGGTGTCGGAACTCGCTTCCAGGGTACGGGCTCGGGCCGAGGCCGGTTCCGGGCCGGCCGGTTCGCTGCCGGGGCATGGCGGGCCGAAGGCCCGCCTGCTACAGAGCTTTCGCCGGGGCGAAGCCCGCGGCCCGCCCGGAGCCAGGCCGAGCCCCGGCCGGACTCGCGGCCCAGCGCGGCGGGGGGCGCGGGCCTCCAGCACGCGGCGGGGCCAGCGGTGCGGGCCACAGGCGGCCGGCCCCCGGGCAGGGGCCCGTCCCCGGCCGCGAACACCGCCCGCGCTAGGGCGAATCCCGGAGCAGCGGCGCGAGCGCGGCGGCCAGGGCCTCGGCGATCAGGCGATTGCCCGTTTCGTTGACGTGGCAGAAGTCGAAGAACAGCGGCTCGCCGTGCTGCTCGAACAGGCGCGACAGATCGGGAGCGTCCGGCTGATCCCTGAGGCGCGCATCGGCCCGCTGCGCCGCCGCGACCGCACGGAAGAACTCAGCTTGCCCGGGATAGGCGGCCGCGAAGCCCACTTCGTCGCCGCTGTGCGGCTTCTCGTAGAGGTTCGGCTGGAAAGCGCTCAGCAGCACGGCACCCTGGCAAGCCACCAGCGCGCGCGTCCAGGCGAGCTGGCGCGCACGCAGCTCGACCAAGCCGCGCACCAGCTCGGCCGGGTCGCTGGCCGGGGAAGTGCCGAGTTCCAGCGCCGCCGCGGGCGCCAGGCGGGCCTCCAGAGGGGACAACCACCCGGCGCGGCGCAGCCAGCCCGCTGTGGCGCTCTCCGCCAAGGCCAAGCGCCAGCGCGCCGGCGCATCCCGGGGCCGCCATTCCCCGGAAGCCTCGTCGAACCAACGGCGGCCCAGGGCGCCGAGGCGGCTGTTGAATTCGAGCGCGCGGAAGCCCTCCTGCAGCGGCAGGCCCGTGCGCGCCTGCTGGAAGGCGGACAGCAGGTCGTTGACGCCTTCGTAGAACAGCACCGCCCGCGGCGCGGGTTCGCTCTCGAGCAGGCGCAGGAACTGGAGCCGGGATTGCAGGGAAACGTAGCCCGACTCGCCGAAATTGCGCAGGCGATAACCGGGCAGCAGGGCGGCCAGGTGGCTCGGGACGGTGCCCTGGTCGCGGGCTCCGGCGCCCCACAGGGTCGAGCCGCCGAAACACCAGATTTCGGCAGCGCCGGGGGCCGGCTCGCTGGGATGGACCGTGCGGCGCTCGCCGCTGGCGGCGATCTGGATGTGCTCGCCTGCGAAGGCCCGGCGGCGCCAGTAGCTGTAGGGTTCCCAGCGGGTCGGTTGGCTCGCGGCCAATTCGCGCAAACAGGCCGCCGCCCAGGGCGCTGAGGCGAAGGCCTGGGCCGAGGCCCGCGGGTCGGAGCCGAGCGGCGGAGCCAAGAGACCCTCCGCCAGTCCTGCCAGCGCCTCGATCAAGAGGAGCGCCAGCGGCAGGCTCAGCAGGAAGCCCATGGCCCGTCTGCGGGTCTTCATGGCATCCAGTATGCCCGCGGGTCGCGCCGACCGGCCGGACCGTTCCTTCGGTGCGGCGCCGGCAGTCGCCGGCAAGCGGTGTCAGCGGGCCAAGGCCCGGTAGGTGCCGAGGTGGGCTTCCAGGGTCGCTTCGATCGGCTCGCCGTAGCCGCCCCCCAGGGTCCACACCTGGGGCAGCCCCGCGGCGCGCGCTGCCGCCACCAGGAACCGGTCGCGCTCGGCCAGTCCGGCGTGGCTCAGGGCCAGACGGCCCAGGCGATCCTGGGCCAGGGCATCGACGCCCCCTTGGATCAGCAGCAACTCGGGTCGCGAGCGCTCGAGGCTGGTTTTCCAGGCGCGCTCCAGGGCTTCCAGGTAGGCGCCATCGCCGGTGCCATCCGGCAGCGGCACGTCCAGATCGCTGCGCTGCTTGCGGGCGGGGAAATTGCGTTCGCCGTGCAGCGAGCAGGTGAACACGCGCGCGTCCTCTGCGAACAGGGCCGCGGTGCCGTCGCCTTGGTGCACGTCGACGTCGAAGATCAGCA
>JBILNK010000338.1:0-2524 GCA_044375105.1 Planctomycetota bacterium | reverse complement strand
GACGCGGGGTTCGGCACGGTGGGGGGCGACCGGCACCCTACGCCAGCGCGGGCAGAGCCGCTGGGGTGGAAAACCGCCCGCGGCGGTCCCAGCGCAGCGCCGTCCAGGGCCCCAGCTCCCGGGGGCAGGGTCGCCCTCCGGGGCCGTGCTTGGAAGCCTCCTGCGGGCCGCTTGTCCGAGCCCGGCGCCGCAGCCCGCCGCGTACCCTGTTCCCATGGCGGGCGGATTCCTGGCCCAGCGGCGGCGCGAGCCCGAGCTGATGGACGATCCGGCCCTCGCGCCGGCGGAGCTGGAGCGGGCCCTGGCGACCCTGGCGCGGGTGCATCGCCTGTCGGGCACGGCGGCGCGCCTGGCCGCCGGTCTGGCGCGCCACTTCCCGGCCGCGGGGGGCGAGCTGGCCGTGGCCGACCTGGCCTGCGGCGGCGGCGAGCTGACCCGCGCTTTGGCGCGCGCCCTGGCGGGCCGCGGGGTCCGCGCGCGGGTGACCGGCTTCGACCAGAGCCCGGTGGCCGTGGAGCGCGGCCGGCGGCTGGCCGCGGGCAGCGGGCTGGCGCTCGGCTTCGAGCAGCGCGACCTGGTGGCCGCGGGGCTGCCGCCGGGCTACGACGTGTTCGTCAGCGCCCTGTTCCTGCACCACCTGGACGAGGCGGCCCTGGCGGGCCTGCTGCGCGCCGTGGCCGAGCGCGCGCGCCGCGGCTGCCTGTTCCACGACCTCGATCGCACGCGGCTGGGCTACGCCCTGGCCAGCGTCGGGCCGCGCCTGCTGGGCCGCTCGCGGGTGGCGATCGTCGACGGCCAGCTCTCGGTGCGCGCCGCCCTGCGGCCCGCCGAGGTGCTGGCCCTGGCCGAGGCCAACGGCCTCGCGGGCGCAGAGGTCCAGCGCTGTTTCCCCGAGCGCTGGCAGCTCGTCTGGCGCCGGGCCTGATCGGTGCCGGGCGTCCAACGCCGCGCTGCCGAACGCAGCGGCCGGCGCTTTCGACCGAGCCTGGAACCGCAGCGCTGCAAGTTCCGCTTTTTCGAGCTCCGCGGGCGCCGCGGAGCGCGCGCCCGAGCGCCGTGCCCGAGCGCTGAAACCTGGGCTTTTCGACCTTCCCATGCCGAGCTGGGCTTCGGTATCCGGCCGCGATCGGCGGCGCGGCGGCTGGGCTGGGCCTCGGCTCCGCCGAGCGGCCCGGAAACCGGGGCCCCGGGGGAATGCGGAAGGGGGGACTCGAACCCCCACGCCCGAAGGCACGGGAACCTAAATCCCGGGCGTCTACCAGTTTCGCCACTTCCGCGCGAGGCGGCATGCTAACCCGATGATCTATCAGGACGAGGGACCGAAGAGCCTGGAACTGCCCGGCGCCTGGCCGGGCCTGTTCGCCTTCGGCTTGGTGCTGCTCCAGGGGGCCTTGTTCGCCCTGGCCTTCGGACCCGACCTGGCGGGGCCCCTGTTCCTCGATTCGCCGCCGGCGCAGGCCCTGCCCCTGCGGCTCCTGGCCGCCGCGGCGCCGGCTCTCTGGCTGTGGCGCGCCCGCGGGCTGCGGCGTCCGCGCCGCGCCGTGCGCGCCGCGGCGCTCGGCCTGGCGATCGCCCTGCTGCTGCCGCTCTGGCCCGGGGACTGGCCCGCCCGGCTCGCGAGCGCCTTCTACTGGTCCAGCCTGGCCCTGGCGATCGAGGTGCACTTTTGGCCCCAGCCCTGGCCCAAGGGCACCCGCGGCTGGCGCGGCCTGGCGCGCTCCCTGTGCCGCGGCGCCGCCGTCCTGGCCGCTGCGCTGGCTCTCGGTGGGCAAGCCGCCACGCCCGCCGGCCGCCTGCTGGCCGGCGCGACCCTGGCCTTGGCGTTGCTCTCGATCGTGCTCTCGATCGTGCTGGCCTGGCGTCGGCCCAAGACCAGCGAGCGCCAGATCTGCCCGCGCTGCGGCGTGCTGAACCACGTGCCGCCCGGGCTGCCCAGCGGCTGCCACGATTGCGGCCTGGTGCTGCGGCACGGCCAAAAGCCGCAATTCCTGGTCGACAGCCGCTCCTGAGCCGATGCGGTCGCCGGGGATGGATAACTCCAGATTTTCAGCTCTGGACCTCGAGCCGCTCATCCGCGGTCCTAGACGCCGGTTTGCTTGTTTTCGGTCGCCGCGCCCTCAGGAAGGCCGCTTGAGCTCGCCCAGCCGGCGGTGGTAGGCCGCGCCGATGTTGTTGCGGGTCAGCATGGTCAACACACGCCGCGGATCCGCCGCGTCGACGACCGGGATCTCGTGGATCGAATACTGGTTGAGCGCTCGCAAAGCCTGGTCCAGGTTCTGCTCGGGGGTCACCGTGGCCACGTGATCGACCATGAAATCGCGCACGATCACCAGCTGGTGCACCCCGGTTTCGAGGAAAATGCGGCGCACGTCGGACAACGAGAAAATGCCCACCAGCTGGCCCTGCTCGTCGACCACGGGAAAATACGAGCCGCTGGCGGTCGAGACCAGGTCCAAGGCCTGCTTCAAGGTCGCGTCCTGACGCACCATCGGCGCCGGTCGAGCCCGGTCGATCACGTCCTCGA
>JBILNK010000337.1:0-2528 GCA_044375105.1 Planctomycetota bacterium | reverse complement strand
CCGATGTCGTTCAGGTGGCTCGGATTGCCGAACACGCCCGGCTGGCGGAGCTCGGGGTGCCGATTGAAGTCATAGACCTCGAAGCCGGCCGCGGCCACCGCCGGCAGGATCCGGCTGCGGAAGGCCTGGAATCCCGCGCGCTCCTCCGCCTCGTAGTCCGGCGCCACCGGCAGGATCACGAAGCACACCGCGCACGGCAGCTCGGAAAGGTGCTCGAGGGTGCGCTCGAAGGCGGCCACCTCGAGCGGGAGCAGCGGGTCGGCGGCGGGATCAGCCGGCGCTCGGGAGCGGATTTCCTCGCGCAGGTCGAGGGCGAACTGGAACTCGGCCCGGGACAGATCCCGGAAGGTCTCCGGCGGTTTGCCGAGGGTCTCGTCCAGCAGGGCCCGATAGCGGCGCAGCCCCTGTCCGTAGAGCACCGGCAGGATCCAGGGGGCCTGCAGGCCGCGCAGCGGCGCGTACAGGGCGCTCTCTCTCTGGCGCGCATCGAGCCGCTCCCAAGGCAGGCCGCGCCAATCGGCCAGGCTGTTCAGCAGTCCGAAGCCCAGCGCATCCTGGGCCTCGTGGGTGGGCCGATAGAACAGGCGTTCTTCTAGGCCGATCACGAGCAGTTCGCGGGGTGGGTCGGGCAACAGCTCGTCGCGCACGATGCACTCGAGCGTCCAGGCCGTCAGGGCCTGGAAGGGCAGGCGCCGGGCGCTGCGCGGGCGGCTCTCGTCTTGGGACAGGTACTTGGTGATCGGCCCGGGCACGATCCCCGCCTGCACGCGGCTGCTGCCCAGGATCAAGACCTCCTCCCGGTAATCGGCGACGGCGCGCGCGAAGCGCTGCACCTGGTTGTCGACGTGCACCTCCGGCACCAGCAGCCGGTAGGGGCTGTTATGCAGCAGGAAATCCGCCAGCGGGATCGTCAGCAGGAAGCCGAGCCCCATCTGGATCTGGGCGCGGCCCAGGCCGAAGTGGGGTTCCTCGCGGTCGGCGGGGGTTTCCATGGTCCGAGCCTCAGAACTGGAAGTAGATGAACGGCCGCGCCCCGCTGCCGGCGGTCAGGAGCAGGCCCAGCCCGAGGGCGTAAGCGACGCCGCGCAGGAGCGGCGGAATCGCCAGGAAGCGGGCTTCGATCCAGAGCTTGAGGGACGTGGGCAGCAGCTGGGTTGCGAAGCCGACCGCCATGGCCAGCAGCACGAAGGGCCCGAAGCGGAAGTCGCCGCGGGGCGCGGCCAGGGAGCCCAGCACCGCGCCGGCGTCGTCGAGGGTCAGCGAGCGGAACAGCACCCAGCCCAGGCAGGTGAACTGGAACATCACCAGGCGCCGCAGCCAGACGCCGGGCCGATCGCCGTCGACGAACTTGAAGTCGACCAGGCGATCCAGGACCAGCAGCAGGCCGTGATAGGCGCCCCAGATCACGAACATCCACGAGGCCCCGTGCCACAGTCCGCCGAGCAGCATGGTCAGGATCAGGTTGCGGTAGGTCCGCCAGGTGCCATCGCGGTTGCCGCCCAGCGAGATGTACAGGTAGTCGCGCAGCCAGGTCGACAGGCTGATGTGCCAGCGCCGCCAGAAATCCCGCGGCGAGCAGGCCCGATAGGGCGCGTCGAAGTTCTCGCACAGCTCGAACCCGAGCAGCCGTGCGACCCCGATGGCGCAGTCCGAATAGCCCGAGAAGTCACCGTAGATTTGCAGCGCGTAGGCGTAGATCCCGAGCAGGCTGGCCAGCCCGCCGAACTGCTCCGGGCGCGACCAGAGCGGATCGACGACCTCCGTGCCCAGCAGGTCGGCGATGACCACCTTCTTGAACAGGCCCCAGGCGATCAGGGCTAGCCCGGACTCGAAGGCGGCGGCGGTCAGCCGGGGCGCGCGCGGAATCTGCGGCAGGAAGTCGCTGGCGCGCACGATCGGGCCCGCGACCAGCTGGGGAAAGAAGGCCACGAACAGCGCGAAGCGCGGCAGGCTGCGTTCGGCGCGCAGCTGTCCGCGGTATACGTCCAGGGTGTAGGAAAGGGTCTGGAACGTGTAGAACGAGATCCCCACCGGCAGGATCACGTCCAGGCTGGAGAGGTCTCCGCTGGCGCCGAAGGCGTGCAGCAGGCTGCGCGCCTGGTCGATGAAGAAATTGCAGTACTTGAAGAAACCCAGGAGCCCCAGGTTGCCCACCAGGCTGAGGCCCATCAGCAGCCGTCGCCGCGCTTGGCTCTTCGCGCGCTCGATCGCCAGCGCCAGCCAATAGTCCAGCAGGGTCGAAAAGCCCATCAAGATCAGGAAGCGCGCGTCCCAGGCCCCGTAGAACACATAGCTGGCGATCAGCAGCAGCCAGACCCGCGCTGCTTCCCAGCGCGCCAGCGCCCAGTAAGCGCTGAACACCACCAGGAAAAAGGCGACGAATACGGGGCTGTTGAAGAGCACGGGGGGGAGCGCGGCCGCGGCAGATCGATCTACGGCCCTGGCGAGTCCAGGAGCCAGCGGCCCGATCGGGACCGACCATGCTCCCCGATGGTCCCGCGGGGGGCAAGCTAGGGTCCGGCCGCAGG
>JBILNK010000159.1:0-9995 GCA_044375105.1 Planctomycetota bacterium | reverse complement strand
CACCTGCGCTCAGCGGCGCAGGGCTTCGAGCAGCAGGGGGCCCAGGTCGGCGGCTTTCTTTTGGCCGATGCCTTCGACCTGGAGCAGTTCCTCGGGGGTCTGCGGGCGGCGTTCGCAGAGGGCCAGGAGGGTGCGGTCGTTGAACAGCAGGTAGGGCGGGATGGCGCGTTCCTTGGCCAGGCGGCGGCGCAGGGAGCGCAGGCGCTCGACCAGCTCGGCGTCGACCTGCAGGTCGTCGCCCAAGCGTCCGTCGAGGATCGGGCTGGGGCGTCCGCTGGAGCGCGGCGCGCGGTTGTCGCGGTTGCGGCGGCGGGTGGCGTCGGCGGGCGGGCGCGCGGGTTTGAACAAACGCACCGGGCGTTCGCCGCGCATGGCTTCGACGCCGGCGTGGGTGATGCCGAGGGTCGGGTATTGTCCCGTGGCGACCCGCAGGAGGCCCTGCGAGATCATCTGGTCGATGAACGAGCGCAGCTGGGGCGCTTCCCACTCGCGCAGCAAGCCGAAGGTCGAGAGCTGATCGTGCCCGGCCTCGACCACCTTGGCGCTGGCCTGGCCGCGCAGGATGTCGGCCACGTGAGCCGCACCGCGGCCTTGCCGGCACTTGACCACGCAGGACAGCACCTTTTGGGCGATCACGTCCGCAGCCGGCACGCTCTCGAGCTCGCCGAGGCACACGTCGCAGGCCCCGCAGCCCCCCGCGCTCGCGGGATCGGCCTCCGGCGCCGCGGCCTGGCGCGGTTCGAAGCGACCGCCGAAATACTCGACCAGGAAGCGGTGCCGGCAGATGACGCTGCCGGCGAAGGCCCACAGTTCGGACAGGCGCTTCAGGTTGGACTCGAGCTCGGCGCGCGCGCCTTCGGCCCCGTTGGCCTCCGCTTCGGCGGCCGAGCGCTCCAGCAGGTTGCGCCAGCCGTGGTAGTCGCTGCCCGAATACAGCATCACGCACTCCGCCGGCAACCCGTCGCGACCCGCGCGGCCGGTTTCTTGGCTGTATTGCTCGACGCCCTTGGGCAGGGCCGCATGGATCACGAAGCGCACGTCGGAGCGGTCGATGCCCATGCCAAAAGCCACCGTGGCCACCACCACGTCCAGGCGCTCGCTCTGGAAATCGGCGCTGATGCGGCGGCGTTCCTCGGCCTCGAGGCCGGCGTGGTAGGGCGCCGCCCGCAGGCCCTGGCGGGCCAGGGACTGGGCCAGCTCCTCGGCCTCCCGGCGGCGCACCACGTAGACGATGCCCGCCGCGCCGGGATGGCGCCGGATCACTTTCAGCACCTGCGGCAGGAGCTCGCGGCGCGCCTGGATGCGATAGGTCAGATTGGGGCGGTCGAAGTCCCCCACCAGGCGCAGGGGGTCCTCGAGACCCAGTTCGAGCTCGATGTCCTGCTGCACCCGGGGGGTGGCGGTGGCGGTCAGGGCCAGGATCGGCACCCTCCGGCCGCCGGCGCCGCGGAACAGCGGCCCGAGGCGGCGGTATTCGGGGCGAAAGTCGTGGCCCCAGTGGCTGATGCAATGGGCTTCGTCGACCGCGATCGAGGCCAAGCCGCAGTCCAGCAGCTCCTCGTAAAAGCCCGGCTGCACGGCCCGTTCAGGCGCGCAGTAAAGCAGCCTGAGCTCTCCATCCCGGAGCCGCGCCAGGGTCCGCGAGCGCTCCAGGGCATCCAGATTGCTGTTGAGCGCGCCCGCCGGCACGCCATGGCCCTCGAGGGCGCGCAACTGGTCGGCCATCAGGGCGATGAGCGGGCTGATCACCAAGCTGAAGCCCGGTCGGACCAGCGCCGGCGCCTGGTAGCACAAGCTCTTGCCGCCGCCGGTCGGCAGGACCACCAGGGCGTCGCGCCCCGCCAGGACGGCGGCCATGGCCTCGGCCTGGAGCGGCCGCAGATGCTCGAATCCAAAGACCTCGCGCACGCGGGCCCGCAGGGGCTCGAGCTCGGGGCGCAGCGGCGCCGCTTGGGGGTCCAGGGCGGAGCGGTTCACGGGGCGGGCGGCGCGGGCCGCGGCGCGATTGGAGCAGGGCGGGGCGGAGCTCGGGAGCGACCGCAGTCCGATCCCACCCGGGGCCTCAGAGTAGCGATCCCGGCCCGTGTGGCGGCCGACTCCCCGAGCAGCGACGCTATCCTCCCGCCCCATGAAACTCCTGGCTGCGCTCTTTGCATCCGGCCTGCTTGCCCTCGCGGGCTGCGCCACATCCCCCGACTACGGCCGCCCCCTGCCCCTGGGCGCTCGGGCGCTGCTGCCCCTGGGACCCGACGAGAAGCTGCCCGACCTGTCCGAACAGTGGGCGGATCGCACGCAGGTCATCGAGGCCCTGGACCGCTCCCTCGAGTACATGCGCCGGCCGGCCTCCCGCAAGGCCTACCCGATCGAGGACATCGAGCATGGCCGGGCCCTGGCCTCGCTCGAGCGCCTCAAGCAGTTGCTGCTGCAAAGCCCCGGGGGCAGCGCCTTCCACGCCGCGGTGCTCGAAGAGTTCGAGATCTTCAAGAGCGCCGGATGGGACGGGCTGGGCGGCGGGGTGCTGTTCACGGGCTACTACACGCCGATCTTCGACGGCCGCCAGGAGCCCGATTCGGTATTCAAGTACCCGCTGTACGCCAAGCCCAAGGACCTGGTCAGCGAACCCGACGGCACCGTGCTGGGCGTCAAGAGCGGCTCGAGCTACCTGCCCTACCCCTCGCGGCGCACCATCGATGGCCAAAAGATCCTCGACGGGCAGGGCCTCGAACTGGCCTACCTGGCGGACCCGATGGACGCCTACCTGGCGCACGTCCAGGGCTCGGCCTTCATCCGGCTGAAGAACGGCGAACTGTTCAAGCTCGGCTTCTCGGGCACCAACGGCCGCGAATACACCTCGCTGGCCGAGGTGCTGGTCAAGAACGGCGAAATCCGCGAAGAAGAGCGCGGCATTCCGGCCCTGCGCGCCTTCGCCAAGGCGCACCCCGACCGCTTCGAGCGCTACGCCTTCGAAAACGAGCGCTACACCTTCTTCACGCCGATCAGCGGCACCCCGCACGGGTCCCTCGACGTGCCGGTCACGGCGCGCCGCAGCCTGGCCACCGACAAGCGCCTGTTCCCGCGCGGCGCCCCCGTGTTGGTCGACACGCGCGTGGGCCTGGGCCTCGGCGGCCAGGACGTGCCGTTCCTCGAGCTGATGTTCGACCAGGACACGGGCGGCGGCATCCGCACCGCCGGCCGCGGCGACATCTATCTCGGCATCGGCGACGAAGCCGGCCGCATCGCGGGCACGACCCGCGGGGAAGGCCAGCTCTACTACCTGTTCCTCAAGCCCGACCTGGTGCCCAAGTACATGCCGTGAGCACGCCGGGTACAGGTCCGGGCGCGCGGCCGGGCGGGGCTCCGGGCGAGCGCGACCCGCTCGAGGGCCGCATCCTGGCCCTGTGCAGCGGCCCCGGCGGCATCCCCAAGTTCCCGCTCGAGCGGGCCGAGGTCCAGGAACTGGGCATCGTCGGCGACCAGCACCGCTTCCGCCTGCACGGCGGCCCGAACCGCGCCCTGTGCCTGCTCTCGATCGAAGAGGTCCGAAGCCTGGAGCGCGACGGCGTGCCCGTCCGCGGCCCGGGCAGCTTCGGCGAGAACGTGCTCACCGAAGGCATCGACTTCCGCCGCCTGGCGCCCGGCGACCGCCTGGCCCTCGGCGATCCCGCCCAGCCGGTGCTGATCGAGCTCCACGACGTGCGCGAACCCTGCCGCACCCTGTGCAGCCTCGACAAACGCTTCCCCGACCTGATGCTCGGCCGCAGCGGCTTCGTCGCCCGAGTCCTCAAACCGGGCCTGCTGTTTCCAGGGCAGCCGATTCGGCGCCTCTAGCCGCGCTCCGACCCCGGACTGCCCGCACCAGAGCTGGCCCCATGGGATCCCGACAAGACTGCCCCGCCCCAAGGAAAAGGCAGCGGGGAAGGCTGGAGTGACCTTCGTCCGAATCCCCGGCCGAGGCCATGGGATCGAGCTCGAGGCCCGTGGGCCCTTTCTGGATACCGGCGAGCGGTCGGGATTCAGCCGGAGGGCCTCCAGAGGCCGGGCCCGCGAAGCGTCGAAGGTCGGGGGCTGCCCCAGACCGCAAGATCCAGGGGCGCGCCACCGGCCTGTAAAATGCAATCCGCCCGCCCCGCTTCGAAATCGGGGCGGGCGAAACCTGTGGGAGGCCGGGAACTCAGGCCAGCCTGGGACCCGCGTTGGATCGCTGACTGTGATCGACCCGCGGAGATCTTGGCCTCAGATCTGATTGCTGAGGCCAGGCCCTGACCGGATCGGATCGATCCGAGCTGAACCCATCAGTAAGAGCCAATCTTGAGCGACAGGCCGTTTGAGCCGGCGAACGACGTGGCCGCTCCCGTGCTGGGGGAGATGTCGAGACGCAGGACCTGCTGCGTATAGGTCAGGCCGACCAGCGTGGGATTGGTGGGAATCTGGATCTGTTGCCTGGCGACCCCATTGGCGACCGGCAGCAAGGTCACCGAATCGGCATTGGCAAGCAGGTTGCAGTTCGGAGCGGCGACCGGCAGGATCGACGACAAGGGCGTCGCAATTTGGGAAAGCCCCACCACCCCGAACTGCAGGGCTTGAGGGCTGGAATTGCTGCACTGGCTGGTCGCCGGAGTGCCCACGTAGGGGGCCTTGGTGGCGTTGAGCACCAAGGGACCTTGGGGTCCGAAGCAGGGTACGCTGAAGCTGGCGACCGTGGCCGGAACCTTCGGGAAGCGCACCACGAAGGCCTGATCACAGCCAGCAGGATTGCGGCCGGTTCCGACGATCACGCGTCCATCCGCTGAGACATCCAGCGCATTCTTCAGGGTCCAACCCTGCAGGACGGCACCGACGCCTTGATTGTTGATCAGCTCGGTCTGCAGGTCGACTGCACCCGACCCGGATTTCCAATAGTATGCGCGGGTGCCGGTGGAGCCGAATGTGAGATAGGAGCCGACCACCACATCGCCCAGCGCGCTGCAGGCATTGGCACTGCTCGTGGAGCCCGGAGTCGGCAGGATTTGCAGGCCTCCCGCGGGAGTCGAACGGAAGGAGACCAGGCCGAAGGAGGACAAGGGCCCCGGCAGGCTAGCCTGCCCAACCGCCACGGTGCCATTCGAGGACAGGTCATTGACCAGGGTCGCATTGCCCACGCTCTCCGGGGTGACCAGCGTGGTTCCGCTCGCGGTCACCAGGACGCCGGCGTAGGTCTGGAAGAAAGGCACGCTGGGTGCCCATGTGTGACCGCCGACCACAGCGCCGTCTCCGCTGATGCAGTTGAACAGGAAGTAGCCCGCAGGGTGCTGTGAGTCGCGCGGCAGGAACTGGGGCGGGGCCTGATCGATCTGCCAGCGGAAGTAGTCCCCGGGGTAAGGCAATCCGGGATCGGTGGGGCGGAAACCGCTCAGGACCTTGCCATCATCGCTGCAGCCAAAGATCGTGGAGAAGCCCAGTTGACTCAGGGTGCTGCTGAGCGACTGGTAGCCGCTCTCGAGGCGCCAAACCCAATCGGCGCCGTAGACGATCCTGCCGTCGGAGGAGATGCCGGAGACCCCCCAGCCGAAGTTCGAGCCATAGCCATCATCGGGTGCGATCACGGTGGTGCCCCCGTTTTCGGTCCAGAGGGCGAATTGGCCCACCGGTAATCCAGCGGTCGCTCCCGGGCTGTAGATCTTCAACGCCACCGTGCTGCCATCAGCGCTGATGCGTGCCGCGTACTTGCTGTCTCCCCCTGACAGGAAACAGGCACCCGGAACCGTCGCTGGCTGGGGGCTTGGATTCGGTATCGGGATGAAGACAGCCTGGGCGGCCAGGTAAGGAGAGGCTGCGAGAAGCGCGGCGACGGTGCCTAGGCGAACGCAGGAACTCAGCATGGGACGGTGGGCGACAGCGCGTGTCGCCCTTGGGGAACAGTGGTTGGTTGGAAAAACTGCGATCAGCGCTAGCCGCCCCCAAACCCTTGGTCACAACGAAGCGGCGGTCCAGTGCGAGAATCTGGGGCCCGTTCACGGGGATAGAGCTATGACCCGTGCGACCGAGAGGACCAGCTGACCGATGACCTTACGACCGAAGCGCGAATTCAGATTCATTTCGGCCGCTCTATTTGGCCGCGCCGGCCCCGGACGTTCGGCCTGGTGGGCACCCGAGTCGCAGGTCCCTGGAGCTTTGGGCCGGGGCGCGAGGCAAGCCGGGGCCGCGTGAGGCATCCGAGGATAGGGCGGGCTGAGCCAGACCAGCCCGGTCACAGCTCGCCGACGAGCAATTCGACCGGCAAGCCGCCGTTGTCGAGAGGCAGGCGGCTGGCGGCCTCGAAGCCGAAGGCGCGGGTCAGGTCGGGGCCGCCGGAGAGCAGGGCGTAGCGATAGCCGCGGTAGAGCTCGCGGCAGCGCTGGCCGAAGGCCTGCATGAGGGCCGGGGCGGCCTGGCCGCCGACCCGCTCGCCGTAGGGCGGGTTGGTCACGATCCAGGCGTTCCAGCCGGGTCGCAGCTCGAGTTCGAGGGCCGAGCGGCGCTCGATTTCGATGCGCTCGGACAGCCCCGCAGCGGCCACGTTCTCCTGCGCCTCGCGGACGCGCGCCGCGTCGCTGTCGAAGCCGTAGAGGCGCGGCGGCCGGCCGGCCGGAGGCGGGCGCTCGAGCTCGCGCTGCCGCCAGGCCTGGTACACCGCGGCGGAATGGCGCGGCAGGCGCTCGAAGGCGAACTCGGCGCGGCTGGCGCCGGGAGCGCGGCCGAGGGCCCACAGGGCCGCTTCGATCAGCAGCGTGCCCGAGCCGCAGAAGGGATCGACCAGCGGCGAGCGCCGATCCCAGCCGGACAGGCGCACGATGCCGGCGGCCAAGCATTCGTTGAGCGGCGCCCGGCCCTGGTGGCGGCGCCAGCCGCGCTTGTAGAGCGCTTCGCCGGACAGATCGACCGAGAGCGTGGCGCGATCGCGGAACAGGTGCAGGTCGAGGCGCAGGTCGGCGCGCTCCTTGTCGACGCTGGGCCGGCTGCCGGTGCGGCTGCGGAATTGATCGGCGATCGCGTCCTTGACGCGCTGCTCGATGAAGCGGCTGTGGTCCAGGGCCGACTCCTTGGTGCGGGCGCTGACCCACAAGCGGCCCTCGGGGGCGAGCCAGGCGCTCCAGTCGATCGCCGCGATGGCCGCGTAGAGCTCGGTCTCGTCGCGGGCTTCGAAGCGACCCAGGCGCTCGAGCACGCGGGTCGCCGTGGCCAGGCGCAGGTTGGCCCGCCAAGCGTCCGCCAGGCTGCCCTCGAAGCGCACCCCGCCGACCTGGCGCTCGTGACGCCCGAAGCCCAGCTCGCGCACCTCCCCGTGCAGGACCGGCTCGAGGCCCGGCGGACAACTGGCGAAATAAGTGGGCAAGGTCGTGGGGGCGCGGAGGGCGGGCCCGCCAGTTTGCCGCCCCGAGCCCCGATCCGCGCCGGTCTACCCGTCCCGAGCCGGTTAGGATGGCCCCTTCCCCCGACCCTCCGCCCCCATGGCCAACTACGAAGTCGCCCGCTACACCCTCGAGCCGGTGATCGGCGACGACCAGCTCGCCCTGACCATCCACGCCACCGACGGCAGCAAATGGGAGTACGGCATCCCGTACAACCGCGCCACGGGCCGCTACACCTTCGAAGAAATCGACGTGCTGGAGATGGATTTCGGCGACGAGTTCACCGAGCCCCTGCGCCAGGAGATCGAAGCGCTGGTGGCCAAGGTCCGCAAGGGCTGACAGTCTGATGCAATATCGACTCGGGCTGCGCCCGAGCAGTCAGACCAGCCTGTCAGCATGCCTTTGGGCCGCCATCCGGCGGCCGCTGGCAAGCTCGGGGGCGTGCTTCGGTCCCCGGGGCTCGGCGCGGCACAAATCCGATCGAAACCCGCCCTCAGCCGGTCGCCTGACGCTCGCTCGCGGCGCGCAGCTCGGCCAACTTGGCCCGGCGCTCCGCGTCGGATTCAAGGGCCATGGCCCGCTCGAACAGCAGCCCGGCCTCCGCGAAACGCCCGAGGCGGTGGCAGAGCAGGGCCAGGTTGGTGGTGGCACCCAGGTGGTGGCCGTCGACCTCCACGGCACGGCGGTAGGAGACCAGGGCCTCCTCGGGGCGCTGGGCGCGCTCGAGCAGCAGCCCGTGCACGAAGTGGGCGCAGACGAATTGCGGGTCGAGGGCGGCGGCGCGCTCGCTCCACTCCAGACAGGCCTCGAGCTGGGCCGGGGCGGGGCGGGG
The DNA here is from genome assembly GCA_044375105.1 of Planctomycetota bacterium. Classification (GTDB taxonomy): domain Bacteria; phylum Planctomycetota; class UBA1135; order UBA1135; genus JBIKLM01. The sequence goes on along the minus strand of JBILNK010000159.1, from coordinate 1,796 downwards.
GGAATCCAGGGCCGCGTACAGCGAGGCGGCCTCCACCAGCAGCTCGCAGGCGGTGGGGTTCTTGGCCAATGCCCCGGGCTGGAGGCCCGGCGTGTGCAGGGGCGCGGAAGCCGACTCGGGCTGGGACAGGCGCTGGTCGATCGCCCAGCGGTAGTGCAGGTGGGCGCGGGCGAAGCCCTCGCCGGAGCCGGCGCTGCGCGCCGCGCGGGCCTGCAGCAGGGGCAGGCTCGGGCTGGCGGAGCCGTTGGTGCGGGCGCGCTCCAGGGAGGCCGCGGCGCTGAGGGGGCAGGCCAGGCCCAGCTGGATCTCCGCCAGGCGCTCCCAGTAGTAGGCCGACTCGGGGTCCAGACGGGTGGCGGCCAGCAGCTCGGCCTCGGCGGCCCGCTGGAAGCCCAGGCGATCGAGCACGTCGGCCCGCAGGGCGTGCAGCTCGGCCGCATCCGGGTAGCGGGCGCTGGCGCGCTCGATCAGCGCCAGGGCCTCGTCGGTCTTGCCCAAAGCCAGCATGGCGCGGGCGGTTTCGGCGCTCGGCCGAGCCCCGCCCTGCTGGTCCTCCAGGCGGATCTCGTTCCACAGGGACACCGCCGAGGTCCAGTCTCCGCGCAGGGAGGCCCGTTCCGCCTCGGCCCAGGCGCGGTCCCGCTCGCTGCCGCATAGGGAGCTCTGGCAGCCGCTTGGCACCCAGGCCAGGCCGAAGACCAGAAAAAACGACACAAACCTGGGCTGCACAAGCCTTTGCGTCAGTTTCACCCGCCCTTGGAGGGCCCGGTCGTCGGATCGGCCGACGCGCTCTTGGAACACGCCCATCGCTACACCGCGGAAGAGCCTGGGGCTCCGCCGCAGCGTACGTATCGTACCGGAATTCCACCGACCGGAGGCCCGCGGCCGATTTCGTGCGCGGGGCCGGGCTCCCGGGCCCCCGAAACCCCCTTTTCCCTGCCCCATGCGCCCGGCCGCGATCAGCCTGGACCTCGGCAACACCCTGGTCTTCGAGCAGCCCAGCCGCCACACCATCTACGCGGAGGCGGCCCGCTCCCGGGGCCTGCGGGTCACCGACGAGGAGATGCGCGAGCGCATGCGCGAGGCCAACCAGGCCCTGCCGGAGCGGATCGAAGGGGCCTACCGCTACAGCGACCGCTGGTTCCGCCGCTTCATCGAGCGCATTTTTCACTCCGGGCTGGAGCTGCCGGCGGACCGCCTGCCCGACCTGACCGAGGAACTGTTCGCCCGCTTCGAATCCCCCCACACCTTCCGACTGTTCCCGGGCGCCCTCGAGCTGCTCGCAGGGGTCCGGGCCGCGGGTCTGCCCCTGGGACTGGTCTCCAACTGGAGCGCCCGGCTGCCGCGCCTGCTGGACAACCTGGGGCTCTCCGAGCACTTCGATTTCGTGCTCTGCTCGGCCTTGGAAGGGGTCGAAAAGCCCGATGCTCGGCTGTTTCTCAAGGCCGCGGAGCTGGCCGGGGTGCGCCCGGAGCAGCTGCTGCACGCGGGCGACCGCGAGCACGAGGACGGGGGCGCCCGGGAGGCCGCCTGCCAGGCGGTGATCGTGGAGGCCTTCGGACCCGCGGGCCTGCGGCGACGGCCCGAGCTGCCGCGGGTCGCCGATCTGAGCGAGCTGCTGCGCTTCATCCGCGAGCGACTGTGAGCCCGCAGCCCAAGACCCAGGGCCTCCCGACCGGCCGCGCCCGGGCCCCGGGCCGTTCCTGCCGGCCCACGGATCCGGCGGGGGAGGTCGGATCGACGGGGAGCCGGGCTTAGACTCGTCGGATGCCCGCGAGCCAACGACCCGCCGAGTC
>JBILNK010000027.1:0-33073 GCA_044375105.1 Planctomycetota bacterium | reverse complement strand
GAAACCGTCCAGGCCGCCCGCCGCCAAGGCTGAAGCATCCATGAACATCCTCGGCCTCTCTTTCTACTACCACGATTCGGCCGCCGCCCTGGTCAAGGACGGCGTCCTGATCGCCGCCGCCGAAGAGGAACGCTTCTCGCGGCTCAAGCACGACTCCGGCTTCCCCGGCCTGGCCATCGACTTCGTGCTGTCCCAGGGCGGCATCACCCTCGACGACGTGGACTTCATCGTCTTCTACGAGAAGCCCTTCGTGAAGTTCGAGCGCATGTTGCTGACCGCCATGGCCACCTTCCCGCGCTCCTCGGCGGTCTTCCGCGAGTCGATGCAGCGCTGGATCACGGACAAGCTGTGGATCAAGTCGCTGATGAAGAAGCGCCTGGGGGTGCCAGCGGCCAAGCTGCTGTTCTGCGACCACCACATGTCCCATGCGGCCTGCAGCTTCTTTACCTCGCCGTTCAAGGAGTCCGCGATCCTGACCGTGGATGGCGCGGGCGAGTGGAGCACGGCCACCTACGGCATTGGCCGCGACACCAAGATCGAGATCATCAAGGAACTGCGCTTCCCGCACTCTCTGGGTCTGCTCTACTCGGCCTTCACCGCCTACTGCGGATTCGAGATCAACGAGGGCGAATACAAGCTGATGGGCATGCATCCCTACGGCAAGCCCCGCTTCGTGGACAAGATCTACGAACTGATCCAGGTCAGCGAAGACGGCAGCCTGTGGCACGACATGAGGTACTTCGCCTACCACTTCTCCAGGGACCAGACCCTGGGGGACAAGTTCGGCGAGCACTTCGGACGGCCCGCGCGGGATCCCAAACAGGGCGACAAATCCCTCGACCCCTACTATTGCGACATGGCGGCCAGCATCCAGGTCGTCACCGAGCAGATCCTGCTCAAGATGGCCACCTGGCTGCACAAGGAAACCGGCGCGAAGAACCTGGTCCTGGCCGGCGGCGTGGCGCTCAACTCGGTCGCCAACTACAAGATCCTGCGCCAGGGGCCCTTCGAGAACGTCTACGTCCACCCGGCCCCCGGCGACGACGGCGGCTCGGTCGGCGCCGCTTACTGGGCCTACAACCACCTGCTGGGCCAGCCGCGCGGTCCGGGCTTGACCCACGCCTACCTGGGCAGCGGGTACACCAACGCCCAGGTCAAAGAGTTCCTCGACAAGTACGACATCCAGTACGAGTTCATCGCCGACGACGAAGCCTTCTGCGATCGCGTCGCGCGGTTGCTGGTCGATGGCAACGTCTGCGGCTGGTTCCGCGGCCGCTTCGAGTGGGGTCCCCGCGCGCTCGGCTCGCGCTCGATCATCGCCGACCCGCGGCGCGCCGAGATGAAGGAGAAGCTCAACGCGACGATCAAGTTCCGCGAGGCCTTCCGGCCCTTCGCGCCTTCGGTCTGCGAGGAGCGCGCCCATGAGTTCTTCGATTTCCCCAAGGCCGCCGATTGGTGGCCCGGTCGCTTCATGCTCTACGTGGCCCCGGTGCTGCCCGAGAAGCGCTCGGTCCTGCCTGCGATCACCCACGAAGACGGCTCCGGGCGCCTGCAGACTGTGTTCAAGGAGACCAACCCGGCCTACCACCGCATGATCGAGCGTTTCGGCGAGCTGACCGGGGTACCGGTGGTGATGAACACCTCCTTCAACCTGAAGGGCGAGCCGATCGTCGAGCACCCGAGCCACGCCTTCAACACCTTCAGCCTGTCGGGGATGGACTACCTGTTCCTGGAGAACTTCATCATCGACAAGAGCCAGAAGAAGAAGATCGCCGAGACCAAGTTCACCCTCCGCCACGAAGGCGATTCCGTGACCGAGATGGTCAGCTAGGGGCGCATTCCGCCCAAGCGCGGCTCCCCGCCGCCCTGCTCCTCCCCGCCCCTCCCCGCTTCCCATCCCGCGCCACTCCCCCCATGCGCGCAGTCAACGTCCTGATCTCGATCCTCCTGAGCCTGGCCCTGGGCCTGCTCGTCCTGGAGGGCGGCCTGCGGCTGATCGGCCTCGGCCCCACCCCCTCGCTGGTGCGCTTCGACGCCAACACCGGCTGGGGCAACCGCCCTTCGGCCAGCCTGACCCGCAAGGGACAGAAGGGCGAGTTCGTGGTGCATTTCGAGACCAACGCGCTCGGGCTGCGGGACGATCCCATGCAGACCCCGGACAAGCCCGCCGGCGTGTACCGCCTGCTGGCCCTTGGGGACTCCTTCACGCTGGGCTTCGCGGTCGAGCGCGCCGATCACTTCGTGGACCTGCTCGAGGCCAGCCTGCGCGCCGAGGGCCGCAACGTCGAAGTCCTGAACGTAGGCACCGAAGGCTGGGACACCGCCCAAGCGGCCGCCTGGCTCGAGCAGAACATCTCCCGCTACAAGCCCGATGGGGTGCTGCTGCTGCCCTACGAGAACGACCTGTACTGGAATGGCCAGGCCCAGTACCAGACCACCGACGGTCCGCGCGGCAAGCCGCGCTACAGCCCCGCCGGCCAGCGTGAACCCGGGGAGATCGTGCGGGTCGACAAGCACTGGACCAAGGGCTGGGCCCTGACCAAGAACTGGATCGCGCCGATCAAGCCGGAGCGCACGCCCGCGGGCTACGACCTCGAGCTGATGGCGCTGGTTTCGACACCGCCCCCCGCCTACGCGGCCTGCATCGAGCACACCCGCGGCGCCCTGCTCGCCATCCAGCGGGCCTGCCAGACGAGCGGGGCTCAGCTGGTGGTGGCCCCGATCCTGGGGGCGGCAGCCCTGCAGCCCAACTGGCGACAGATCTACGAGCAAGGCCGGGGGCTCGGCGGCCAGGATTGGTCCAGCGATCGGCCCGTCGAGCAGTTCCTGGCCCTGGCCGGCGAGATCGGGGTGCCGGCCTACGACCTGCGCGCAGACCTGCGCCAGGCCGCCTCCGAGGGCCGGCAGCTCTACCGCCAGAGCGACTGGCACTTCGGTCCCGAGGGCAGCCGGGTGTTTGCCCAGGCCCTGGCCGAGGCCCTGCCCACCGACCTGAGTCTGCCCGCAGCCACCGGCTCCGGCGCGCTGCCCCCCCTCGTTCCGGAGCGCTCGGGCGGGCTGCCGTTCGCCGCCCAGCTGTTCCTTGGGCTCTGGCTCGGACTCACCGGCCTGTTCAAGCTCAACAACCGCGAGGAGCCCCTGTGGCGCGCGGCCCTGGGCGTCGGCTCCATGCTCGGGCTGGTGTTCGCCGTCTTCCTGGGCCTGATCGAGCTGCAGGGACTGGTGCCGGCCGGCATCGGGCGTCTGATCCCGATCGCTTTCGTGGTCGGCATCCTCGGTTTCGTGGTCTTCAAGCTGGGCGATCGCCTCGGCACGGTGCTGGAACTGCTGCGTTCCTTCGTGTTGCGCGGTCACTGGTACCTGCTGCCGGTGGTGGTCGTGCTGCTCTCGATCGGCAGCCTGCTGGTCGTGGCTGCCAGCTCGCCGTTCATCGCCCCGTTCATCTACACGCTGTTCTGAACAGCCCCTGCTCCCACCCAAACCCCACAGCGAGCCATGCTGAACTTCCTGCGCGAGTACTACGCCTGGATCCTGGCGCCCTTCGTGCTGACGCTGCTGGCGATCGGCGCGGTTTTGTACCTGGCCGCCGAGAGCGAGCCCGAAGACTCGACCCAGGCCTTCACCTACGCAGCGTTCTGACCCAGGGTGAGCGCGGCGGGCGCGGTTGGGCCCCCGGTCCGCGGATCAGCCGGTCCGGCCCTGGCCTTGATCCAGCGCGTGGGCCTCTAGGAAGGCCAGGGGCACCACGTCGAGGGTGCGCTGGTGGGTGGCCTCCAAAACCACCGGCGGGGCCAGGCCGGCCTCGAAAGCCTGCAGCCAGCGCCCCGCGCAGAGGCACCAGCGGTCTCCGGGCACCAGGCCCGGAAAGCCCAGCTCCGGCCGCGGGGTGGACAGGTCGTTGCCCACCGAGGCGGAAAAGGCCAGGAACTCGGCGCTGACCACGGCGCAGACCGTGTGCAGCCCCAAGTCCTCCGCGGAGGTGTTGCAGCAGCCATCGCGGAAGAAGCCGGTCAGCGGTTTTCCACTGCAGCTGGCCAGTGGCCCTCCGAGGACGTTCTTGGGCTCGAGGCGGCGCTCGACGGGAGGGTCACGCAGGATGCTCATGGGGAGAGGGTCGACGACGGCTTCGAACTCATGGGCCAGCGGGCCCGCCCTTGGAAGCCCAGGGGCGAGCGCTCCAGCTCTCCAGGGCAGGCCGGGGCCATACGCCGTGGGCCCCCGGCTCTAACCGCACCCGGCGGGGGGCTCGAGGGCTCATTCGGACAGGTTGAGCCCCAGGCGGCGCAACAGCGCGAATCCTCCGCAGGCCTCTGCCACCAGCAGGTGCAGGGGCGTGCGATCGTCCACGGGCACCCGCTTGAGGGCCAGGCGATCGGATCCGGCCTCGTTGGTGCCGTTGTGGGTGTCGACGGCCAACTCGAAGCCGCATTCGGTCGCTGCGCGCCGTGAATGCGCATCGAAGTCCCAGCTGCGGCCGAAGGGATAGGCGAAGGTCCGCCCCGTGCGATCCCCCAACTGGCGCTCGAGGGACCGCCGGCACCCGCCGATCTCAGCGGCCTGTTCCTCGGCCGAGAGCCGCGAGAGGATCACGTGGGAGACCGTGTGGCCGCCCAGTTCGATGCCCGCGGCGGCCAGTTCCTTGGCCCGCGGCCAATCGAGGTAGAGCTGGTCGCAGAGGGCGCGCTCGTCGCCGCCCGCCTCGCTGAAAATCCGCTGGATCGTGGCGTCCCGGTCGCGGGCCTCGGCGTCGTACTTGAAGACCAACTTGGCGCGGTAGGCCAGCTTGGGGCCGCCCTGCTCGAGGGCCGCGCGCAGCTTGGCCTTGACCGGCTCGTCGCTCGAGATGGCCAGGTAGCGGCGCACGAACCCGGCCACGTCCCCGTCCTGGATCACCCAGTGGTACTTGTGCGACCAGTTGACCCCGCGCTCATCCAGGGGGCGGGATTCGAGGAAAATGGTGGCCGAAGCACCGAAGTCCTGCAGGATCGGCAACAGACGCGCGCGATTGTCCAGGTAGCCGTCGTCCATGGTCAAGGCCACCAGCGACGGCCCACGCGGGGATCGCGACAGTTCCGCGACCCCGGCCTGGACGTTGGTGAGGCCGTAGCCGTTGCCCTTGAACCAGGACAGCACGCGGCGCAGGGTGCGCTCCTCCATCTTCATGTCGTCCGGGAGGAAACCGTTGATCCCCGGGTCCGCGATGCAATGCCCAAACAAGATCGTCAGCCGCCGCGGCGCAAGCCGGTTCACGAGACGGTGCAAGCCCGTGTGGTACAGGAGCCGTGCGTAGCCTTCCCGCAGGGTCCCCTTGAGGCGGTGCTTGAGCGACATGGTGGCGATGGGCGGTCTATCCTGGAGCTCGGCCGGTCGGGCGGCAGCGGGAGGTCTCGGAGAGTTTGCGGGAAGTCGGAAGCGCCGGGAGAGGCCAAGAACGCCGCGCCCTCAGCCCATGGTCTCGTCGTCCCGGTCCCCGTCGGTCAGGTACCAGCGCGAAGCCTCTCGGGCCGCCCGGGCCACGGGATGGGACGGATCATGGGGGTAAAAGATGACGATCAACGCATGGCGCGGGTGCGGAGGCAGGAAGCCGGCGCCAGCGAGCTGCAGCGACCAATCCGAGCCGTCGACCGCGGTCGCTTGGGCCAAGGCGGCTCCGGCCTGCCGGAGCTCCCGCAGCCCGAGCGCCAGGGCGGCGGCCAGGGAACCGGGGTCCCCGGCCAGCAGATCGACCAGGAAACCCATGCCGCCCGGCTCGCGAGGCAGCTGGATCACCACATACGCCTCGAGACCCTTCTCAGAAAAGAGCCCAAAAGGCCGGTGCAAGCCGGCTGGGCTGTCCAGGAAGCGCCAGTCTAGATAGGCAGCATCCCGGTGGACCATGAACGGATAGCGGCTCTCCACCCGGGTCGAGAGCGCCTCGACCTCCGCCGGGAAACGCGCCAGCGCCCGTTGGGTGAGCCCGCCCGCCGCGGAGCGCTCGAGCCGGCGCAGGGCGCGCGCCGAGCGGAACGCATCCAGGGGGGCTCGCAGCCCCGCCAAACGGCCCGACTTGGCGCGCTCGGAACGGGCCGCTCCATCCCCACGGAACAAGAAGCTCCAAGGCCGCAGGGTGCCCACCTGCTGCCAGCCGAGCTCCAAGAAAATCCCGGCCGAATGGCGGTTGGGCAGCCCGAACACCCCGGCCCAACCGAGTTCTTTGGTGCGCTGCATCGCCCGGCGGTCGAGCTCCGAGAAAATCCCGCGCTTGCGCCAGGCCGGGTGGGTCATCACGTCGCCGGTTTCCCCGATCCGGGCCTCGGCCGCAGACGCTCCGAAGCTGCGCACTCGCCGCGGGCTGCAGGCGTACCCGGAGATGCCCTCGCCGCCGGGGGGGCGTGAGACCAAGGACAGGGCCGGGCCGTGGGGGCCGCGGTCGTAGCGCCAGGTCAGGTCGGCCGCCGTGACCCGCTTGCGGAAGCAGGCGTTGAACAGGCGGGCCTGCTCTTCCCGGTGCTCGGGGCCGCATTCCCCCACCACGAGCGCCTCGTTGGGCGTGCGAGCGGGATCGATGCTTTCGGCGGGAGCCAACATGCCGGCGAGTGTAGCTGCGGGATCGGGCGGCCAGCCGGCGGTCCCGTGGCGCGCCGGGAGAGCGCCCCGGGGCGGAGCCGCTCGACCAGCCCAGCTGGGCGAAGGCCTCCGAGGCCAGGCCAGAAACGGCGCTGGGCGCCTTCGGGCGCCCAGCGCTTTGGATCCGAGTGGGCCTCCCAGGCGGTTTCGCCCGTGCGCCCGGCTGGGCCCCGATCAGGTCGCGTGCAGGTGGTCGATCTTGTTGGTCGGCGGGGGCACCAGGCCCAGGGCGCGACCGACCCGCTTCTTGGCGAACAACGGGTTCTCCAGGTAGTACATGGAGCGCTCGATCAGGCGCCGCGCACGCTGCGGGTAGCCGTAGTACCACTTCTCGTAGTTCCGCACCATGTTCTTGCGGATCTCCTCGAGCTGGATCTGGCTGAAGTGCTCGTGGACGTAGGCCGAGCGGTTCGACGACACGTAGTTGTCGCGCAGGTCGGTCAGGTCGATGTTGGCCTGGTAATTGTCCCAGGACTCGGTGCCGATCAGCGGGTTGAACACCGACACCCGCACCAGGTCCGGCGAGGCCATGCGCAGGACGCGCTCGGTCTCCTGGATGTCCTCGGGGGTCTCGTTGGGGCTGCCCACGATCAGATAGACCTTGGCCCAGATGCCGGCGCGGCGGGTCATCTTGGCCGCCTCGACGATCACCTCGGGGGTCAGGTCCTTCTTGAGCACGTCCAGCATGCGCTGGCTGCCCGACTCCCAGCCGTAGTAGATGCGGCGGCAGCCAGCCCGGTGCATGTGCTTGAGCAACGGGTAGTCGACGCAGTCGGCCCGCGTGTTCGCGATCCACTCGAACTTGAGACCGCGGCGCAGGATCTCGTCGCACATCTCGTGGATGCGCTTCTTGCGCAGGGTCAGGATTTCGTCGACGAACAGCACCACGCCAGGGTTGTAGGTCTTGACGATGTACTCGAGCTCATCGACGATCAGCTCGGTCGAGCGCACACGGAAGCCGCGGCCGGTCAGTTCCTTCTGGCAGAAGATGCACTTGAAGGGGCAACCGCGCGTGGTGAAGATGTAGGCCAGGCGCTCCGGGTTGAGCTTGAAATAGCTCTCCATCGGCAGGAGATGCCGCGCTGGGAGGGGCAGGTCGTCCAGCTTCTTGATCAGCGGCGGAGCTGGGTTGTCGATGAAGACCTGGCCTTCTTTGACCGCGGCGAGGCCGGGCACGGCGGCCAGTTCAGCCTCGTTGCCGCCCTCGAGGGCCTTGATGAACTGCGGCAGGGTCTCCTCGCATTCGCCCTTGATCACGTAGTCGAAATGCCCGGAATCCAGGAAAATGCCCTGGTCGACCGAGGCGTGCGGGCCGCCCATGATCGTGATCTTGCCCTTCTCCTTGGCGTACTTGGCCCAGGCGATGGCCCGGCGGATGTTCGGGGTCAAGGCGCCGAAGCCGACGATGTCGTTCCGCTCGATGGCGGCCTTCATCTCCGCGTCCGTCAGGATGCGCTCGTCGGCCAGCTCGACCGGCAGCTTCTGCTGCTCCATGGCTCCGCCCAGGTAGGCGATGCCCAGGATCATGGCCAGCGGGTCCTCCTGGACGTGGGGCTTGACGTAGGTCAGCAGCGTCTTGCGCATGGTGAGAGGTGGAGCTTGGAGGAGTCTGGGATGGACCCGCGCGATGGCCTGGTGGCGGCGTGGGTGATTGGACGGCAGTTGGACGGACTTTGCGTCAGCCTAGGTGCCGCACCCGCCCATAGGGGCCTGGGCGGCCCTGGGCTGGCTCGACCGGCAACCTGGCCATGTTGGACTTAAATCTACCCTCCACGGAAGGTTTGCGCAAAGCTCCCCGCGCCCAGAGTTCGCAAATCCTCAGCAAAGGGCAGCCGCCGGTCCCGAGGGCACCGAACGAGGGCGACGGGGGCCCCCCGGAGACGCTGGCTAAGCATTTCGACTGGGAGGCTCCTCCAGCTGGGGCGATTCGGGGCTTGCGCCCCGGCAGACCCCCGGGAGCCGAAGGGCCCGGGGACGGGAACAGAGAGAAACGACTGCCCGGGTGGCCGGATGGATGGTTCCGGCCCGGCCAGCTCGGCACGCGCCGATCCTGCCCATGGCCCACGGGGTTGCGACGAAATTCTGGGGGTCCTGCCAAGGTCGAGACCCGGCCTTTGATAAAGCCCTGCCTGTGAGCCCCACCCAGGACCAGGCAATAAACCCGCCGGAAAGGGCCGACGGACCCGATGCCCCCCTCCAGGCGAGCCATCCGGTGGACTCCACGGTACCCCCCTGGCCACCCCTTGCACTCCGCACGCTCAGGCAGCCCAAATCTTGGGGCCCGGGCGCCCCTCTGGGGCCTCTGCCACCGGCCGGAAGCCAGATCAGACCCCTGGCGCGGCGCCCGCTCGAAGGCCCTGCCCTTCAGTTGGCGGCCCCGGCAGATCTGGCCATTTCGATCGCGAGCGCGTACTCCTCGTCGAATTCATCCGCCAGACGCCGCATCCCGAAGTGGGCGTCGAGGCGCTCTCGCCCGAGCTCCCCCATCCGGCGGGCTCGCTCCGGATCGTTCAAGAGCTCGGCAATGCGCCCCGCATAGGCCTCGACATCGAAAGGATTCTCGATGAAGCCCGTGCGCCCGTGTTCGATCACCTCCTGGCTGCCACCGAAGGTGGTCGCCACCACCGGTTTGGCATGCTGCATGGCCTCCAGGTTGACCAGGCCGAAGGTGTCGAAACAGATCGACGGGGTGACGAACACATCCACCGCCGCGTAAGCGCACTGCAGCTCGTCCCCATCGAGCCAGCCGGTCGGAACCACGCGATCGGCCACGCCCAACCGCCGAGCGAGCCCGGAAAACTCGCGGTCATACACCTCCCGCTTGCCCATCACCAGCAATTTGAGCCGAGGGAATCCCGGGGCAAGGCGGGCCAACATCTCGAGCAGCTTGGCCACGCCCTTCTGCTCGTGCAGCCGCCCGCCGATGGCGATCAGCTGGGAATCGACGATGCCGCGAGCGGCCTTGAAGGCCTCGATCTCTGCGCGCTGCGGAAGGGTGGTCTTGGGCTGGATCGCGTTCCAGATGCGTCGGTCCACCCGGATGCCGTTGGCCCGGATGGCGGTGCCGAGCTCATCGGAAACTACGGTGAAGCGATGCACGTCGCGATCGAGCACGGCGAGGATCCGTCCGTTGCGGCCCGGGCGATAGCGCAGGCGCTGGCACGGGATGCACTTGCTCCAGCGGGCAGGGTAGTCCCGCAGCCTGCCCCCATGGGCCTCGCCGCCGTGAAAGCAGGTCAGCTTCTGGTAGCAGAAGGTCATCACGTCGTGGGCCGTGAAGACCACGCCCGCCCCCGCGCGCCGGGCCTGCGTCAGACTGTGGTACGAAAGGTGGCTGTGCAGCAGGTGGCTGTGGACCACATCCGGCTTGTAGCGACCCAGGATCTCGCCGACCGGGCCGCGCACCCGCGGGTTGTCCAAGCTGACCCAAGCTCGGTAGCGGGGCGGATAATCCGAGTGCAGCCGGAACACCCGCAGGCCCTCGATCTCGGTCTCGCCGACCAGCGAACGGTCCTGGACCGCAGTCACCAGGGCGGTCTCATGGCCGCGCCGGCGCAGCTCGCCGGCGTGCTCGTACATCTGGCGGACAGAGGATCCGATGCGCGGGTCCGAGAGGTCGTTCAGGAACAGGAGTCGCACGGCCGAATCCTAGCAGCCCCGGCGTCGGCGGGCGGGCGCGAGCCGCGCTGTCGGCCAGCAGAGTCCCAAGCGGTCCTGCCGGTGTTTGGTGTTCGCGCTCCGATCGAGCCGTCCGCCTCCGGAGCGCGGGCAGGTCCGGGCACTGGCGGAGAAATCGGGAGGAGTCCCGGGAGGCTCCCTCGCTAGTTCGCCCGATTCCCGCTTGGTCCAGAGCAGCGCCACCTCCATGGGCGCGGATCGCGCTGCCGGACGGCTGGACGCGACCAGCACCACACTGACGAGGCGGCTCCCACGGCGAGAGCCCATCCGCCCGGTCCAGGGCGGCCCCGGGTCAGCATTCCAAGGCGGAACTCCAGAGCGCCGAGCCTCGACGGACACCGGAGGCCCACCACGCGGCGCCGCGTTGTAGCTGCCCGGCCCAAGGGCTGGCCATCAGGGCGCGTTCGGAGCCGGGGGGGCTGTGGTCTCGGGCGCGGTCACGAACAGCCGGCGGTGCTGACCGGTGTGGAAGAACCAGGCGATGTAAGCCATGTGCAGGAGGCCCCAGGTGTTCGCGATCACCATGCCCCAGGCCGCCCCGGTGACGGGGTTATCGAGGGTCAACTTGACCAACAGGCCCAGGCAAACCACAGTGCCGATCAAATTGATGCGCAGCGTCACGCGCAGGCGATCGGCGACGATGTAGAAGGAATCGTAAGCCCCCGCAAATCCCTTGAGCAGGCCCGCCAGCCCGATGATCCAGGCCAGCTGGATCACCGGTGCGTGGTAGCTCGCGGGCAAGAACCACTCCAGCACCCAGGGCATCAGCAACAGCACCCCCAGGAGCCCCACCGCGTTGAACAGGCCGCCGAGCACGGTCACCTTCCAGAAGCTGCGCCGCAACAGCTCGGGATCCTTCCTGCCGGCGATGCCGCTCATGGCCGGCAGCGTGTTGCGCGCGATACCCGTCATCAGCACCGCCGGGATCAGCATCAGACGCTGAGCATTGTTGAAATAGGCCACCGGATCCTCGGGGGTCGGCAATCTCTTGGCCACGCCCGCATAGAACATCAACAGCGGCGGCAGAAGGTCGAAATGCAGGGCGTCCAAGCTCCGCAGCAGCCCCAGTCGCAAACCCAGGGGCAAGCCATCGGCCAAGCGCACGTCCTTCATGCGCTGGAAGACGCGCTCCAAGCTGGGCAGTCCGTGCGCCTCGCGGACCAGCGATCGCCGGTAAAGCCACAGGCCGACCAGCGACCCCCAAGCCCCCGACAGCAGGGTGGCCAGCACGACCGCTTGCGCCGATTCGAACCAATAGGCCGCGCCAGCGACCAGGGCAAAGCGTCCGAACTCCCCATACACGTCCAGGTGGGCCAGGTCCTTCATCAGGCGCAGGCCCTGGAAGGAACACATGGCCAGCACCCGGCCGCATTCGAGCAACGGCGCAAAACAGAGCCAGAAGGCCCAGACCCCCAGTTCCCGGTTCTCGAAGGCCAACTCCGTGAACGGCGGCAACACGGCCCAACCCAGGGAGACCAGCAGCAGCCCCGTGATCAGATAGGCCTTGACCAGGAACCCCTGCCAGGCCGCGATCTTCTCGATCTGCCCCCGGATGACGGCGGCTCCCACCTGGCTGACCACCGCCGGCACGATGCCGGTGTTGAACAGCATGAACAGGAGCCCGTAGACCTTGACCGCCGAGATGTAGCGCCCCTGGGCGGTCTCACCCAGGGAGTGGGCCAGGATGCTGGCGCTCAAGAGCTGGCACAGGGCCACCAAGGCTCCGCTGGCCTGGAGCAACAGGGAGTCCCGAAGGAAACGGCTCTGCAGCAGTCGTTTGGGGCTCATGCCCGGGGACTCCCAAGGGCTTGGCGGTAGAGCTCGAGCACACGCGCCGCATTCTTGTCCCACGTGTTCGAAAGCGCGTGTTCCCGTCCCGCCGTACCCAGGCGCCGTCCGAGACCGGGATCCGCGAAGAGCCGCTCCAAAGCCCCTGCGACGGCGCCGACCTCGGGCTCCACCAGGTAGCCGGTCTCGGCCTCCACGATCGCGTCCTCGGCTCCGCAGTGCCGGGTCCCTATCACCGGTTTGCCGCAGGCGGAGGCTTCGAGATACACGATGCCGAACCCCTCGAAGCCCCCGTCCGCGGCGGTCACCGGCGTGTGCAGGAACAGCTCGCAGCGCCTCGTCAGATCGATCTTGTCGGCTTCCTCCACGTTGCCCAGGAAGTGCACCCGCTGGGACAAGCCGGCCTGCTCCACGATGGCGCGCAAGCGCCGCTCGTAGTCGTCCCCCGACAAGCGGCCCACCAGATAATGGTGCAGATCCGGTCGCCCGCGGGCAGCCTGGCACCAGGCGGCCAAGGCCAGGTGGTGCCCCTTGCGTTCCTTGGTCTCGCCGATCGAGAGGCTGAAACGCTGGCCATGCCAAGGACGGGGTCCGACCCCAGGGTCGCAGAGCAACGGCCCCGGATCGACGCAGTTCGGGATCGTGTGGATCGTGCCGATGCGTCCGCTGCCGAGCGCCTCCGCCAAGCGTCGGGCGGTGTAGCCGGAGACGCTGATCATCCCGGCGAAGCCGGCATAGGTCCAGCGCGCCTTCTTGGCGTGGCGCGGATCCTTGAGCGGCTGCACGGTGTACGTGCCATGGGCGGTCGCGATGCACGGCTTGCCGGCCAGGCGGGCCGCCAGGAGCGCCACCAGGTTGTGGGGATAATCCTTGATCGCGTGCACGAGGTCCGCGTTCCTGGCGCTGTGCCAGGTGCGCCAGGTGCTCTGCACGAGGCTCAGCCAGAAGCGCAGCGGAGCCATGTAAAAGAAGTAATCCGGGGGCAAGCCCACGCTTACCTTCCAGACCTTCGGCACGGACGCCGAAGTCGGGCGGTGCTTGCGCGCCAGGAGCACTTCGACCTCGAGGCCCGGCTCGGCCCGTTCCAGGGCCTGCACCAGGCCCAAGGCGTAGCGACCGACCCCATCCAGGTCGGAGAGCGAATCGGTCAGATAGAGGACCTTCATGTGCGGAGCTCCGCGGGCCCGGTCTTCGCGCCCGGGGCGCTGCCGGCCCGGACCGCCATCCAGGCCACCAGGCGCTCGGCGCGGCGCTGCCAGGAGTGGCGCGGCGCTCGGATGCGCAGGCGCTTGCCCATCTGCATGCGGGCGTGGGGATTGGCCAGCAGTCCGGCGATGCCGCGGGCCAGGGCCTGCGGATCGTCTGGGGCCACGAAAACGGCTTCCTCGCCCGGGGACAGGATGTCGCGCAGGGAGGGCAGATCGCTGGCCACGATCGGCACACCGGCGGCCATCGCCTCGAAGACCTTGAGTGGGGAGGTGTAGAGCGCCGAGATCGCGGGTTTCGAGCGATTCGGGACCACGAAAACGTCTGCGGCGATCACGTAATCGGCGACGCGTTCGGGGGGCTGGAAGCCATCCAAGCGCAGGTTCGGGAGACCCGACGCCAGCGGACGCAGGCGGGCGAGGTCGGCTTCGCTGCCGCCGGCGATCACGAAGCGCACAGCGGGGAGCTGGCGCGCGGCCTCGATCAGGATCTCGACCCCCTTCCAAGGCAGCAGGCTGCCGGCGTAGACCACGAGGGGAACATCCGCAGGCACGCCGATGGCGCCCCGTGCCACCGCCTGGGGCTTGCCGCTCGAGTAGGGACCCAGTTCGACGCCGTCGTGTTCGACCACGAGCCGGTCCGCGGCAAGCTCGAAGGGTTCGAGGTCCCGGGCGACGCCGCCCGAGATCGCCACCACGCCCGCCACGCCGCGCAGGGCGCGCATCAGCAGGGCCCGGCGCCATCGGCCGCCGGGCACGCGGTGCAGCTCCAGGAACACCCCGGGGTGACCGGCTGCCACCAAACGCGCAGCGCATTCGATCTCGCGGCTCAAGACCAGGGGCGCCACGGCCCCACCCGCGCGGCCCGCCAGCACCGCCTGGGCTGCCGAGCGCGAAAAGCTCCACTCCTGGAGCCGCGCGGGTACGAACTGCAGGGGACCCGGGACCCGGTCGATCCAATCGATGCAGGGCAGCGCCCGGACCTCCGGCGTCGGCTCCGAGGGCACTCCGTAGTAGCGAAACAGGTCCTGACCAGGTGGCAGGCTGGGGGTCGGGAATCGCCGGGCGTGCAACAGGCGCACCGATAGGCCTTGGCCGGCGAAAGCGGCCGCCACCTGCACCACCTGCAAGCTCTGGGCGCGCTTCGAAGGCAGCCGGGCGTTGGCGATCAGGTCGAGGGCCGTAGACACGTTCGGTGGGTGGCTGCTGCGACGGACTCAGCGAGCGGGGGCGGCGCCCGCGCGTTTCTCGAGCACCCGTTGGCGCAGCTCGCCGCTGTAGCTGCCCCGGTCTTGCTCGCCGAGGTAACCCAGGCGCTCCAGGGCCTGGCGCTGGGTCTCCGCGTCGCCGCCCAGCGCCCGTCGGTTGTCCTCGCTCTCCAAATCGCGATCGGATTGCACCACCTCTTCGACCCCGATCGGCATGCCGGCATCCCAGGCCAGCAGGGCGGCCCGCAGCCGCTCGAGCTCGCCGGCGATCGCCCGGCGCAGCTCCAGGTCGGGGCGCTCGCCGCGGTAGGCGAGTTCGAACAGGTCGCGGCGCTGCAAGGGGTCGCTCTGCAGGTCGTGCAGCCGCACCGTGCCGAGCTGTTCTTCGAGCGCGATCTGCCAGCCGTCCGGGCGCACCGCGTAGCGGTCGAGCACCAGCATGAAGCGGTCGTCGTCGATGGCCACGTGGGTCGAATCCTCGGCGAAGGCGTAGCGGTGGGGAGCGCCCCCCTGGCCCTGCATCAGCGCCACCAGACCGCGGCCGTCGATCTCCTCCCGGGGGCCGCGCGCAGCCGGCGGACTCAAACCCGCCAGCTCGGCTAGAGTCGGCAGCAGATCGACCGATTGCACCATCTCCGCGACACGGCGCCCCGCCGCGATGCCCAGGCGCTGCTGGCCCTCAGGCCAGGAGAGCAACAGGGGCACGTGCAGGTTCGAGCGGTACATATGGTTGTGCTCGTAGCGCCCGCTCTCGCCCAGGTCCTCGCCATGGTCGGAGGTGATCACCACCAGGGTCTGATCCCGCAGGCCCAAGGCTTCGAGCTCGCCCAGCAGCAAGCCGATCTGATGGTCGGCTTGGGCCACGCCGCCCATGTACAGATCTTCGATCTGGCGCACGTCCTCGGGACTCGGGGTGAACTCGCCGCGCTCGATCACGCGGCGGATATCCGCATCGAAACGTCGGATCGGGCCGTCATAGGCCGGGTCGACGAAACGGCTCCGAAACGGCTCCGGCGGGTCGTAGGGTGTGTGCGTCGAATACAGGTGCACGAAGGCGAAGAAGCGTCGCTCGCGATTCTCGCGCAAGAAGGCGCTCGCCCGGTGTACCAGCGCGTCCGGATCACGCTTGGCGTCCAGCTTGAACAGCACGCTGGGCAGCGTCAGGCGCGCGCGTAGGATCGACCAGGCAGAATCGAGGTCCACCCGCGGGTGCCCCATCATCAGCTCGACATAGCTGTCGAAGCCCTGGGAGAAGCCCGAGCCGTGGGACAGGGCGCCGGTCATGAAGGCGCCGGCCACGCTGTCCTGGGACTCGAGGGGAGTTCCAGCGCTTCGCGTGGCGGCCTTGAACAGCTGCGGCAGGGTGAAGCTCGGCTCCAGGGCCACTCCAGGGGCCATCTTGAGCAAGCCGTGCCGGCGCGGGTACTTGCCCGTGAACCAGGACCCGAAGCTCGTCCAGGTGTACGGAGCCTGCACCCGGGCGTCTTCGAACAGGACGCCGCCCTGGGCCAGGTCATCCAGCACGGGGCTCGCGCCCAGCCCGTTGCCATAGCAGCCCAGCCGGTCCGCTCGCAGGGCGTCGACCACCACGAACAGCACGTTGGGCAGGTCCCGATTGCGGGGATTCAGAACGCCGCGGGCCGCCACGCGGCGACCTTCGCCGTAGGCCTGGAAAGCCCCCGCCAAGGCCACCAGCAGCGCCGGCAGGGCCAGCCAGCGGGCGCGGCCCGGCATGGCGATGGCACGTGCCAGGGGCCAGGTGGCCAGCGCTGCGGCGGCGACCAGCCCCGCCAGCAGGCCCAGGCGCCTGGGATCGCTGATCGGCAGGCCAGGGAAGAGCTGCTCCCGCGTCCACCAAAAGCCCAGGCCGGCGGCGCACCCGGCGGCGGCGGCCCAGGTCCCCAGGAAGCCGCCGCGGCGGCCGCCGAGCACGCCGAACAACAGCCCGACCGGCGCTAGGTAAACGCTGTAAAGGGCCACCGCGGCCGCCGCGCACGGCAGCCAGGTGGCCAGCTTCAAAGGCGTTTCGGCGGTGTGGGCCCGCGCTGGCAGGGAGCGCAGCTCGAACAGGACCCGGCCCGCATCCAAGAGGCCCACGACCAGGGCCACGCACAGGGCCCCAGCGAGGGCCGTCCCGAGGCTAGGGAGCCGGCCGGGCGGGGTCTTCGGGGGGGCATGCATGGGAACCGGCCGGCCCCGAACTGTACCCGATCGCTGTGGGCCACGGCCCGCCTCATAGCCAGCGGTAGGCGACTCCCAGGGCCTCCGTGGGAGGCCCGAACGCAGACAGGTCGGCGCTGCCCGCTGGCTGCCGATAGGCGACTCCCCGGGTGCGACCGGGCGAGAGCAGGCGCTCTTCAACCTCGAGGCCCGCGGCGCCGATCCGGAACCGGCGACGGAACTCCGAGCCCTCGACCGCGGTCCCGTCCCGGTGGCAGAGGCGCCCGCGGATCTCGAGCGAATCCGGGGCCGGGAGCGAGACCTCGGGCCGGCGCTCGAAGGCGCTCGAAACCAGGCTGGAAGCGGGATCGAGCACGCCCCGGGCAAAGACATCCCAGGGGGTCGCCAGAGCCGCTCCCGGCCGGCCTCCGCGCCAGTGCGCCCGCGCCAGCCAAAGCGAGAAGCGCAACTCGCTGGCCCCGCTCCGCCAGCCGCGTTGCGGGTTCCACCCGCCTGCGTTCCCGAGCCATTCGCCGGTCAGGCCGGCAGGTCGGTTGCCGGGCGCGGCGAATGGCCTCCGATCGGGCGAGCACGAATCGACGCGCCCTTGGGCGTCGAGCCGCACCAGGCGCACGATGCCCGCCCCGTGGGGCCCGCCGTGGTGCAGGTTGCCCGCCGGCCGGGCCCCGCGCAGGAATGCGCACAGCCGCTCGCTGCGCAACACGGCCAGCCCCGCTTCGGGCGCCCACCAAGCCTCGACGGGGCTCGACGCTGGCCCGAGCGTTCCGCGCGGCGGCCAGCCGCAGGAACCGCTCCTCTGCAACGCGCGCTCCAGGTCGGGCAGGGCCCGGGCGATCCAGCAGGCGTGCGCCGCCCAGAACAGCGGGCACTGGTAGCTGCGCCGGCGACCCGGCGCCGGATGGTGGCTCTGCGGTGCGCCGTCGGCCCCGAGATGCTCGGCCCAGGCGGCGTAGGAGCACAGCGCCAAATCCCCGAGCCGCGGCAGGCCGAACAGGCTCGCGCCGCGGGCCAGGGCGTGCACATCGAAGACGTGGCTGGCGACCTCGTATTCGGCGCCCCAGTACCAGGGTTTCGCTTCCACCAAGCCGGGCTTGATCCCATCGGGCCCGATCAGATGGGCCAGGTAATCGAGCCCGCGCAGGAGCGGCGCGGCGAAGGGATCCTGGCGCGGATCGAGGCCCAGGACTTCGAGCGAATGCAGCAGGAAGCCGGTGACCCGCGACTGATAGAAGCAGGACACGTCGGCCGCGCCGGGGTGGCCCGCACCCCATTCGAGCGGATGGTACGGATAGCTGCCATCGCGGTTCTGGATCGCCTCCAACACCCCCACCGCCTCGATGCCTGCCCGCGAGAGCTCGTCGGCCGGCTCCAGGGCGTGGGCCCCGGCCAAACCGGTCAAGCCCCAGGCGCGCTGGGCCGGGATGCCCTTGTCGAGCACGGCGTAGCGCAGGTACGAGCGCGCGTGCAAAAGGCTGGCCGCCTTGAACTCGGCGCAGAGCTGGGCCGGCAAGCGCTCGCCAGCCATGGCCACCAGGGTTGCCAGGGCATCCGCGCAGGCGCCCCCGTCGATCACGCTGTTCGAGCAATTGAAGGGATCGTGCCTGCCGGGCCGGAAGGTGAAGCACTCGCTCTGGCCCTCGCGCTCGAGGCGCGCCACCAGGCGGCGCCCCTGGGCCACGGCGCGCTCGAGCCAGACCTCGCCGCGCCCCTGGGCCCACAGATGGGCGAACAGGATCAGCGCGCAGGCGCTCTTGCCGGTGTGTTCCAGGCGGTGCTCGGGGCAGATCAAGCGGCCGTCCCCATCGGCCAGGCCCCAGAGCCAGGACGCGCAGCGCTCGAGGGGCTCGCAGAGCTCCAACCGCACCGCGCCGACCTCGGGGCGCAGCGCTCGAAGACCGGCGGAGCTCATGAGCGCAGGAATTCGCCCAGCGCCGCCCGCACCGGCGCGACCTCCTGGGCCGGCTCGCCGCGCTGGCGCGCGCGCCGCTGGGCCCAGGCGAAATCCAGGAAGCTCAGCACCACGCAGGCCTTGAGCCACAGGCCCGCCAAGCGGCCGTGGTGCTTGCGATAATAGACTAGCCGGTTGCGCTGGTATTCGGGAACGAAGGCGGCGAACTTCTTGGTGCTGGCCCCCACGTGGTGCACCACGCGCGCTTCGGCCAGGTAGCGCGTGAGCAGCCCGGCCTGGGCCAGCCGTTTCGACAGGTCCACGTCGTTGTAGAACAGCCACAGGCGCTCATCGAACATCCCGACCCGCTCGATGGCCGCACGGGACAGCATCAGCACGGCCGCCGGTGGCTGTTCCACGTCCCGGGAGGATGCATGGTCCCACTCGCGCATGAAATAGCGCCGCAGCTCGAAACTGTCCGGGAACCAGCGCTCGATGGGCGTGCCCCAAAACAGCGGCGTCCACAGGTTCGGGAAGCGGTTGCAGGTGCGCTGGGTGCCGCCGCCCGGATGGATCAGGTGGGCCGCCACGGCCCCGTAAGCGGGGTTCTCCGCCAGGAAGCCGGCCATGCGCTCGATCGCGTCCGGAGCCACCTCGGTGTCCGAGTTGAGCAGCAGCACGTAGGGCAGACGGGCCAAGCGCATGCCCTGGTTGCAACCGATGGCAAAGCCCTCGTTGCACGGATTACGCACCAGCTCGACGGCCGGGAATTCAGCCGCGATGCGGTCCGCGGACCCGTCGGCGCTGTGGTTGTCGATCACGATCACCTGGCCCGGCGGCGGCTGGCTGGCGAAAACGTGCCGCAGGGCGATGCTGGTCAGCTCCGCGGTGTTCCAGGAAAGCATCACCACGGAGACCTGTGCGGCGTGGCTCATCGCCGGCCTCCCGCCAAACTGGCCTGCATCTCGTCCACCAGACGCTGCATCAGGGCTTCGACCTCGTGGCCCTTGGCCACCAAAGCGCGCAGTCGCAGCCCGAGGGCCTGGCGCTGCTCCGGGGGCTCTGCCAGCTGGCGCTCGATCTTCTCCGCCAGGTCTGCGGGGTCCCCGGGCCGGAAGGCCAGATCGCGCGCTGCGGGACCGAGCTCTGCGAGCAGGGCTGGGATCGACTCGTTGCAGGACAGCACCACCCGCCCGCTGGCCCAGGCTTCGAGCACGACCTTGTCGACGCTGCCGGTGTGGCTGGCGTTGATCACCAGCTGGGCCTGGCGGTAGCTGGCGGGGATCTCGAGGTAGGGCGCGGCCCCGCGCAAATGCACCCGCTCGCCGAGGCCCTCGCCGGCGATCCGCCGCCGCACCTCTTCCGCGTAGGCCCCATCGCCCGGGGCCAGGCCGCCGCCGACCAGCTCGAGCTCCAGGTCCCGGCCGGCCCGCACCAGCAGGCCCAGGGCTGCGACCACGGTCAGCGGATCCTTGGCCGGGGTCATGCGCCCCACGGAGAGCAGCCGCGGGCGTCCCGGCGGCAGGGGCGCGGGCACGAAGTGCTCGAGGTCGATGCCATGGCCCGTGACGACCTTTTGGGGACCTTCGAGCCGCAGGGATTCATCGCTGGCGGTGAAGACCCGGTCGCAGCGCGGGAAGGCGCGCCGCAGGCGGGCATCGACGCCTTTGTGCGTGTACCACAGGAACAGCCCGGCCCCCGCCCGCCGAGCGGGGCCCTCGGCGACCAGGGCGTAGCGCGGCACCATGTGGGCCAGGACCGCGTCGAAACCGTCGCTCCGCAGGGCCTCGTGCAGCACCCGCCGATAACGCAGGTAGCGCCCCATGACCCCGCGGCGCCCGATCTCGCGCCAGTCCACGTTGGCGGGCAGTCCGGAGGGATCGCCGACCTCCAGGGCCACCACGCGCAGCTGCTCGACACGCCGCGCCAGGCCTTCGATCCAGCGCGGCACGAAGCCCAGCACCGCATCCCGCCGATCGAGCACCTGGGTCAGGAAAAGGAGCTTCACGGCGCCTCCTCGGGCCGCCGGGTGGGCTCGCAGCCGACCAAGCCGTGCAGGCCCCGGGCGTAGCCTTCGAGCACACGCTGGTATTCGAAGCCGCTGGCGATCTCGCGGGCGGCGAGGCCTGCGGCGCGCCGCGCCGGCTCGTCAGCCAGCAGCTCGCCGATGCCGTCCGCCAGGCTGGCCGCGTCGAAGCCCACCAGCCGTCCCCCCTGTCCGTCCGCCAGGAGCTCCCCCATCACGCCCACGCGCGTCGAGACCACCGGGGTCCCGCAGGCCATGGCTTCCACGGTCACGCGCGGCCCGCCTTCGCAGGTCGAGGCGCACACCAGCACGCGGCTCTGCGCATAGAGCCGCGCCAGGCTGGCGCCCGAATCGATCCAATCCAGGAAGCGCACCCGCTGGCCGAGCCCGGCGGCCTGCACGCGCCGTTCGGTGTCCAGCCGCAGCGGGCCCTTGCCCAAGAACGTGGCCGACGCCGGGCGACCCTCGCGCTGCAGGCGCGCCAGGGCCTCGACGATGCGCCCCAGGCCCTTGTTGTTGACCATGCGGCCAACGTAGAGAATGTCCTGTTCGATGGGCAGCGGGGCCGCCGGCGGCTTGAACAGCTGTAGGTCGATGTACAGGGAAGGCAGCACCAGGATCTGCTCCGCCGGCACGCCCCAGGAGCGCAATAGCGCGGGCATCTCACCGGAATTGACCACCCGGAAGGCCCGCGCCCGCGAGCGCGCCCAACGGATATAGCGCTTGGCCACGGCCCGATCGAAAACCTCGCGCAGATCGGCGGCCACCGGCACGCCGGGCACGTGGTGGATCTCGGACAGATAGGGCACCCCGGAGCGCCGGCTCAGCCGGGCCGCGGCCAGACCGTTGTAGAACCAGCCGTAGTCGTGGCTGACGATCAGCTCGGGACGGTGCTGGCGGATCAGCTCGAGCCCCTGCCGCTCCAGGAAACGCAGCATGCCGCTGCGCGGGACCTCCGCCGGGTGAAAATGCACCCGGCCGTAGATCGAGCGCACCGTGACCGAACGATCGGGCCGCGGGCAAAGCACGTCGATGCGCTCGAACCAGCGCGAAAACTCGCGCTGCATGGCATGGAACGGCCCCTTTTCGCCGACCGGAGTCTGGCGATCGCCGGAGAGCATCAGGAGCTTCAGGGATCGGGCGACCTCGGCGCGGAGGGGACGTCGGGGGAACTGGAAGGGGCCAGAGCTGTTGACGGGCCGGTGCGGATAGGCATTTGACCCTTTGCGAGCAGCCGGCGGTAGAGCCGCTCGAGCCCGTCGACCAGGGAGTCCGCACCGTGGCGCTCGAGGGCCCGAGCCCGGCCGTTGAGCCCCATGCGCCGGCGCTCGGCAGGGTCATCGAGCAGCGCCAGGAGGCCCTCGGCCAATCCGCGTCGCGCGGCCTCCTCCAAAGCCGAGGAGGCCAGCTTGCCGTTCCAGTCCGGCGTGATCAGCTCGGGCACCCCGCCAACCCGCGTGGCCAAGGCCGGCCGAGCCGCGGCCCCCGCTTCGATCAAGGCCACCGGCAGCCCTTCGCTGTGGGAGGCCAGCAGGACCAGGTCCGCCTCCGCGTAGATCGGGGCCGGTTCGCTGCGGGACCCGAGCAGGTGCACGCGGGCGGCCAGTTCGCCGGGCAGGCGGGCGCGGGCCGCTTCGAGTGCCGGGCGCTCGCTGCCGTCCCCGAGGAAAGCCAGATGGGCAGGCGCCCGCCCGCTGCGGGCCACCTCCGCCAGAGCGAAGGCCTCGAGGGCCAACCCGGGGCGCTTGACCGGCGCCAGGCGACCGACCACCAGCACCAACGGGGCGTCCGCTTCGATTCCAAGCTCCAGCCGCAGGGGCCCCGCCGGTGCGCTGCCGCAGCCGGGCAGGGTCGCCACGCGGGCGAAGGGCTCCAGATCCAAACCCGGCGGCAGGAGCTCGATCCGTGGGCGCTGGTCGACTCCCAGTCGCACCAGGTCCTCCAGCGTTGCCTGGGAAACGGCCACCAGCCCATCGGTGCGCCGCGCCAGGTGGCGCTCGCAGCGCACGATCAGACGGGAAACCGGATTCGAGAAGTAGTTCTCGAGCACGTGGCCGTGGAAGCTGTGGACCCGTCGCGCCCGCGGCACCGCGTCGGCCGCCAAACGGCCCAACAGACCGGCCTTGGAGGCGTGGGTGTGCACCAAGTCGGGATCGAACCCGACCAGCTCGCGGCGCAGCTCGCGCAGGGCACGCCAGTCGCGATCCGGCCTGAGGCCCCTGCCGAGATCCGGCAGCAAGCGCACCCGCAATCCGGCGCGCTCGGCCTGCTCCAGCAGGTCGCCCTCCCCCGCTTCCGCGCGCCCGACGAACAAGGTCACGTCGATCCCCCGCTTGGCGAGGCGCGGATCGGCCGCCAGAACCTGCCGAGCCGGTCCTCCCAGGTTGAAGCGAGTCAGAATGCGGGCTACGCGCATGCCAAGAGCCTACCTCCCGCGCGGGTCCTAACCCCCGGGCACCCGGGGCGCCTCGGCCAGCTTGAGGCGCCGGGTCATGGACTCCAGCGGAGGCGGGCCCCCGCCGCCAAGCCACCCGGCGGGGCGGTCGCGCGACCCTTGATCCCAGGTGCCCGGCTTTCCCGCAGCAAACGGGGCCGGGGATCGCGGGCAATCCTCCCGCCCCGCTGAATCCGTCGGGCTGCTGCAGAGATCGAGAGGTTCAGCGCTCGAACAAGCTCAGGTGGTAGATCACCAAAGCGGTGTAGATCGCCGCCGAGGCCACCAGCCCGATGCGCGCCATCACGAAGTTCTTGTGCACGCAGAGCACCACCAGGGCCAGCCCGATCAGCACGGACTTGGAGAGCACGAAGCCGATCCGGCCCGTGCGCAGCAGCGCGTCGGCCACGGGATTCAGCTCCACGCCGCCAGCCTGCAGGTGCACCAAGGTGAAGTAGGAATCGGCCAAATTCATGGCCGCCACCCACAGCAGGAGCGCCCAAAGACGTTTCGAGTACAAGTCGACGAAGCTGCCGCCGCGCTCGCGCTCGCGTCTCGGTCCGCGCCGCCGCCCCCCGAACAAGGTAAAGCGCGAGAAGCGCGGGGTCGCCTGCTTGCGGCGATCGAAGCTCTGACGGCCGACCCGCGGACCCCCCTCGGCGGTCCCGGATGCCCCGCTGGGGAGCTCGGCGGGCGGCTGGGGGGAAGGAACGACTCCGACCATGGGGGCAGGATCGGCGTGGGGCCCGCCTGGCCTTGACCGTCCGAGCCGGGCTGTCCTCGCTCCGGTGCCGGTCGCAGCCCCCGGGGCTCCCCGGCGGGGGCCCGGGGCGAGAAGGCACCGGCGCTCCAGAAGCGACCTGCGGCTCTCCGGCACGTCCGGCGGCCGAGAGCGGAGCATCCGCGGCCTTCCCTTGGGGGCCCAAAGGCTCTGATGGCCTGTTTTCGACGGCTCGGACGCAGCCCGAGCCGTCAAAACAGCCCCGTCAACGTGGGGGCGCCGATGGCTGCTCGGACGGCGCCGGCGGGTCCCAGGCGTCCGCCCGGGGGGCCTCGGTGAAGGTCTGACCGCTCTGCCACGGCCGCATCAGAGCGCGCGGATCGATCGGCTCGAACAGGGCTTCCGCGACCTCCAACCGCACCAATTCGGGCGACTTGGCCTCCTGCAGGCTCCAGGCCGCAGGGAATCGCAAGGTGGTCGGCAACACCAGGCGCGCCGCTTCCGCCTCGGCTATCGCGCGGTTGTCGGCGCTGTCGCCGCCCAGCTCGGACAGCCGGCGCTGGATGAAGTTGACGCGGATGCCGTCCATGGTCGCGGGATCCAGGTCGAGGCGCACCTCGCCCTCGGGCACGGCTTGAATCTTGCGCCGCATGACCTGGTTCACATCGAAATATTGGATATCGACGAGCCTCGCCTGGGCTTCGTCGACGACCAGGATCACGTCCTCGACCTCGTCGATGGTTTTGCCGCGCACGCTGAATGGAAGGCGGGCGAGATACAAGCCCAGCTTGAGCCCGTCGACTTCCTGGTCCTCGAGCCAAGCTAGATCGGCCCCCAGGGTGGCTAAACCGTGCAGTCCAAGGCCGAAACACAGCTCGCGGCCCACATTTTGTTTGGCCCTCAAGGACCCGGCCTCCTGGCGCGAGTACTGGCCGTCGACCTCGAACCAAGACACATCCCCGGCCAGCACCTCGCGACGGTACTGGGGCACGGGCTTGTTCATCTTTTCCTCGAAACGGACGAGCTCCGAATAGAGGTAGCCGTTGCCCCCCGGGCCGAAGTGCACGGTGCGCGGAACCAGATGGTGGATCTGCAGCTGGTTGGTGGCCGCATCCACGTTGCTGTAGGTGGCCTCGAGCTGCTGATAGCGCAGGCCCGGCAAGAGATCGAACAAGCCGAAACTGCGCGGCGCGCCCGCCTGGTCCCCCTCGGGCGGCAGCAGGACCAGCCCGCCGGCGGCGGCCAGCACCCGCTCGCGCATCATAGCGCCCTTGGCAAGGGCCTCCGGATCCTGCAGACGAACGTCGTACAGGTAGGTACGCGAGTCGCGCGACGCGCGGCGTTTCCCGGACTTGACGCCAGGGGGACCCTGTTGTTCCTGGGCGGGGCTCGCCGATGCCTCGGGGCACCGACCCGTGAGCGTCAGGGAAGCGGCCAGAAGGGACCAGAGAAGAAACTCGAGCAGGGGGCCGCGGGAACGCGGACCGATCGCGACCGGAGGAAGCATGACCAGAGTCTACGGCCCCCCCGGGGCCCAGTTGGCGGTCAAAAAGCGTCGCTGGGAAGCCCGCGGACCGAACTTGATTCCGTCCTCCGCGATGTACCCCCCGGTCGCGGGCGGAGGCCACCGGGCCCGCGGTCATCGGACCCCGGCGGGGCGTGCTTCCGAGCGCAGGCCCCGGCGCCCTCTGATCAGAGCAAGCAACGCCCGACCTCGCTGCACCCGGCTTGCTCCGGAGCCGGTGCGTCGCCCCATCCCGGCATGCGCGCACACCGGAGGGCGGCCCAAAGGCTTCGGACCGCCTGGTGTCAAGGCTCGGGCGCAGCCCGGGTCCAGGGTTCTTCAGGCGCTCATCGCAAGGCCAGCTCGCGATAGAGCTCCAAGGTCTCGTCCACCATGCGCGCGAGCCCGAAGCGCTCGATCACGCGACGGTGCCCCTCCCGGCCGAGGCGCTCGCGCAGCGCCGGATCGCGGGCCAGGCGAACCATGGCGCGTGCCAGGTCCGCCGGATCGCCGGGCGCCGCCAGCAGACCCGTGGCCCCTTCGACGACCACCTCCGGCACCGCGGAGACCCGCGTGGCCAGCACAGGCAGATCGGCGGCCATGGCTTCCAGGAACACGAGCCCGAGGCCCTCCCAGAGCGAGGCCATGGTGAACACGTCGCTGGCGCCGAGCAGGGCCGGCACGTCCCGCCGGATCCCGGTGAACAGGGCCGCGCCGCGCAGCCCGAGTTCGCCCGCCAGGGCTTCTGCCCGCCGCCGGCCATCGCCGAAGGGGTCGTCCCCCACCAGCAGCAGCTTGAGCTTCGGTCCCGCCTCGCGCCGCGCCAGGTCGAGGGCGCGCAGCAGCACGTCGTGGGCCTTCTGGGGCGCGAAGCGCGCCACGCAGATGAAAACCACGTCGTCGGGCGCCAGGCCCAGGGCCGGGCGCAGCCGGGCGCGGTGCCCGGCGCGGTCCCGCGCCGCCGCCTCGAAGGGGGCCGGATCGAGCCCGTAGTAGATGCGCCGCTGCTTGGAAAGCGGCACCCGGCCGTAGCGCTCGACGAAGCGTCCCACGTGGTCCGAGAGCACCACGGTGCAGCGCGGCAGGTTGCCCAGCAGCCCGTGCACGAACGAGACCAGCGGGCGCTTGAGGACCTGCTCGTCGTTGTGCTTGCCCGAGACCAAACAAGCGCGTCGGCCCGCCAGGGTCGCGAGCGGCGCGGTCAGCATGTCCGCCTTGAGCAGGTGGCTGTGCACCAAACGAGCCCAGCGCAGGTGGCTCCAAAGACCCCAAGCGCGCCCGACCGGCACCTGCCCGACCCACTCGGCGCCCGCGGCACGGAAATCCTCGGCCAGGCTGCCGTGCCCCTTGAGATAGGCCACGCGCACGGCTGCGCCCGCCTTGCACTGGCCGCGCACCTGGGAGAGCAGGTGCATCTCGGCCCCGCCCACGTCCAGGGTGGTGATCACGTGCAGGATGCGCAAGGGCTCGGCCATGGGGCACTTCAGCGGGATCGGGGCGCAAGGGCCAGCGCCTGGCCGTAGACCTCTGCCAGGCCCTGCGCCATGCGCTCGAGGGTATAGCGCTCGCTTAGACGGACCTCGCCGGCCTTTCCAAGGCGTTGGCGCGC
Source organism: Planctomycetota bacterium (assembly GCA_044375105.1). Classification (GTDB taxonomy): domain Bacteria; phylum Planctomycetota; class UBA1135; order UBA1135; genus JBIKLM01. Next base: position 6,225 of record JBILNK010000027.1, on the reverse strand, counting down.
GGAGGGCGAGAGCGCCTGAAACTCGGACAGGACCGCGCGCATACCGGCCAGGTCTTCCACGGGGCAGAGCCAGCCGGTCACGCCCGGCTGCACCAGCTCGCGGGCGCCATCCACGCGGGTGGCGATCACCGGCAACCCGGTGGCCATGGCCTCCAGCACCGCATAGGGCATGCCTTCCCAGCGCGACGGCAACAGCAGCCCATCGGCCGTGCGTAGCAGGGCCGGGACATCGTCGCGCCAGCCCAAGAGCCGCACCCGATCCCCGAGGCCAAGGCTAGCGATGCGCTGCTCCAGGGCGGGCCGGTCCTCGCCGTGGCCCACCAGCATCAGCTGCAGTCCCGCGAGCCGGGGATCCGCCAGGGCTTCGATGGCCAGGTCCTGACCCTTGGCCGCGTTGAGCAGCCCGACCGTGATCAACAGCGGCCGCCCGCGCTCGAAGCCCAGCGCGGTGCGGTCCAAGGGGAGAGCGGCCCTGTACGGCGCCGGATCCAGGCCGTTCGGCACCGTGCAGACGCGCTCGGCGGAGATCACCCCGCTGTGCCGGATCGTCTCGGCCTCGTTTTCGCTGACGGCCACGACCCGCTGGGTGCGCTTGCCGAGCTCCGTTTCGATGGCCCGGAACAGGGCCCGCTTGCGCGGCGAGAACATGGCCCCGAACAGGAACGCGAAGGTGTGCGGGGTATGCACGCGCACGCCGATCCGGGACTGCAGGGAGGCCATGCGACCGAGCACACCGGCCTTGCTCGAATGGGTGTGCACCACGTCCGGGGACAAGCGTTTCAAGGCGCGCTCCAAGGCGCGCAGATGACGCCAGTCCGTCCAGGGCCGGATGGCGCGCTGCATCGGCAGCTCCTCGACCTGGGCTCCGGCGGCGCGCATTCTCTCGAAATCGCCGCGCACCGCGGGCATGCGCTCCGCGGCCGCCACCACGGCCACCCGCAGGCCCAGGCGGCGCTGCGCGAGCACCACGTCCAGCAGGTGTCGCCGGGTGCCTCCGATCGTGGCCTCCATCACGTGCAGGACCGCCAGCCCCCGCTCCGCAGTCGGAGGGCCGAGCCCGGAGCCGCCCCGTGCGGTCTCCCCCAGCGCCGTGGACTTCAATGGGCGCCCGTGCCCTTGACCACGGCGAAGCAGGTCAGGAACAGGATCACCAAGTCGAGCAGGAACGAGCGGTTCTCCACATAATAGATGTCGTAGTCGAGGTTGGCGTGGATCGGCTCGTTGCGCGCGTAGGAAATCTGCCACAGGCCGGTGATGCCGGGCTTGGCGCGCAGGCGCTCACGCTGCAGCGGGCCGTAGGTGTCGACGATGAAGGGCATCTCCGGGCGCGGGCCGACCATGCTCATTTCACCCCTCAAGACGTTGATCAGCTGCGGCAGCTCATCCAGCGAATAACGCCGCAGGTAGCGTCCGACCGGGGTGATGCGCGGATCCAGATGGTCTTTAGGGGCGATCGCATCCCCCGAAAGATGCAGATACATCGTGCGGAACTTGTACATCGGGAAGCGCTCCCCATCCTTGCCGATCCGCACCTGCCGATAGAAAATCGGCCCTTCGCTGTCGCGTTTGATCAGCACCGCGGCCACCAAGAAGACCGGCGCGGTCAGCAGCAGGGCCAGGCTGGCCAGGAACAGATCGAGGCCGCGCTTGGCCGCCGAGCTGATCAGCCCCATGCGTCGGTCGGGGCGGCTGATCAGGGGGATCGAATCGAGGTTCTCGATGCGCACCCGCTGGCTCATCAGGTGGTAGAAACGCGGCACCACCCGGTAGGTGATCCCCAGGCGCTCCAAGGTCGCGATCACCTCCATAACCCGCTCCTCCTGGGCCTCGGGCAGGGCGATGAAAACCTCAGAGATCTTTTGGGCTCCCACGAGGGACTCCAGTTCGTCGAGGGCACCGAGCACCCGCGTGCGCTCGAACTGCCGCCCGATCTCGGCCTTTTCGAGGGTCACGAACCCGACCAGCCTCAGCCCCAGCGTCGGGACCAGCACGAACTTCCTCATCAGCCACTGGGCCGTGGGTCCGGTGCCCACGATCAGAACGTTGCGGTTGCCGATGCCGCGCCGATGCAGGTGCTGGATGAACTTGAACGAAAAGAACCGGCTGACCATCGTGAACAGGAAGATCAGCGCGAAAGCGATCAGCGTGGTGACCCGCGAGAAGGCGTTCGGGTCGATCTCCAGGTCGATCGCCTTGTGCAGGGCCACCAGCGGGCCGAAGATCGGCCCTTCGGCCGCCTGGGTCGTGCTGCGCAGCAGCACCGTCAGGGTGAAGACCACCAGGAACGACGTCACCGTGGCCTTCCAGATGGCCTTGAACTCCTCGACGTTGAGCAGGCTCTTGACCGGGCTGTACATCCCGAAGCCGTGGAAGACCACCAAGCTGACCGCCGCGGTCAAGGCCCAGAGCTCCCGATAGACCTCCACGCTCAGGCCCGCCGCGACGCCCCCCAGGGCGCGCCCCAGGTGGTAGGCGGTCCAGCAGGCCAGCAGGACCACCAGCAGGTCGACCAGCACCTGCGCGAACAGCAGCAGGGGCTCGAAGTGCCGGCGCACGAAGGTACCGAGCGGTCGTTCGGAAGCGCGGTTCGGGTCGGTCACGGAGGCTCTGGAGGGGCGATCGGAGAGCGGCCCCCGACCTGCAAGGATAGCGGGACAGGGCCCGACGGGCGGCTCGGGCAGGTTCCGCACCCGGCCTTGGCACGCCGCGCGGCGGGCGAAGGGCCGAGACCGCAGGCGAGACCGGTTCCTATCGGTCGGCAGACCGCGGCTCCCCACTCTGGCCCCACCGAAAGGCGCTGCCCGCCCAGGGCAGGGTCTGGTCCGCGGGCGGGCTCCCCGGGCCAAAGCGCTAGAGGGTCGCCACGAGGGCCTCGACCGAGGCGGCGGCCCGTCCGGCCTGCTCCGAGTAGTTGTGCCGGAACCGCACGCTCCGGGAGAAGCCCAGGGTGTCCGAGACGGCCCGCAAAGCGGCCCAGGGCAGGCCCGCCGAAACAGCCACGGCCGCGATGGCGGCGGTCTCCATCTCGGCCACCGGCCAGCCCCCGAAGGCCCTGGCGAGGCGCAGGCGCCGCCATGGGGACAGGGCCGGCCGGTCGGCGGTCAGGAACCAGCCGGTCGGTCCGGGCGCCAGCCGGCGCCAGGTTTCGATCCAAGCCGGGTCGGGTCGATACTCGCGGTCCTCGCGCACCGCGCTGTCGGCCTGCACCGCGCGCTCGCAGTGCACCAGCTGGCCGATCTTCTGACGCGGGGAAAGACCCCCGCAGACCCCGAAAGAGAGCACGCCCCGCGCTCCGAAAGCGCGGATGCCCAGGGCCGCGGCCTGCGCCCCGCGCACCTTGCCGATGCCAGCGACCACGGCCACCCAGGCCGGATCGGAACAGCCGTGCGGAGCGAGAAACACGAGCCCCTGGGCGCGCTCCACCTCGCTCGCCCGCACGCGCAGGGCACCCAATTCCCCGGGCAGGGCCACCACCAGCAAGATCGGCCCCTTGGGTTGGGGCTTGGGACTCTGCTCCATGGGCTCCTATTCTGCGCGGGCCGCGCCGGTCTGTCTGCCCCTCCGTTCCTCCCTGTGTTCCGTTTCAACCCGACATCCAACGCGCCCCTGTGGGCCTTTTTCGTCAGCGGAGCCGCGGGGCTGGTCTATCAGGTCGTTTGGGCGCGCTTGCTCGGGCGCTTGGTCGGATCGGACGCGCTCGGCATCGCCTTGACGCTGACCGTGTTCATGCTGGGGCTTGGCCTGGGTGCGCCCCTGGTGGCCCGCGTGGCCCGCGAGAGCCTGCTGCCCCTGCGCCTTTGGTCCATGCTGGCGGGCGCGATCGCTGTCTGGGCGCTGGCGAGCCCGTTCGTACTGGGCTCCTTCGATCCCGTTGCCTCCGGTCCCCTGCGGCTGTTCCTGGCGACGGCCTTCCTGCTGCCGCCCACCCTGGCCATGGGCGGCACCGTGCCGGCCATGGCCCGCGTGGTCGCCGGCGCGGAACCGCGCGCCGGACAACGCACCGCGCGCTTCTACGCCGCCAACACCTGGGGCGCCGCTTTGGGCGCCTTCGCCGGGAGCTTCCTGCTGCTGCCGGCCCTGGGCCTGAGCCGCACCTTGATCGCCGCGGCTCTGGCCGAGGCCGCTGTGGCCTTGTGGGCCTGGCGCAGGGCCAAAGCCCACGGGCAGGAAGGCCCCAACTCTCCAGCCCCCACCGCCCGGGAGCAACGCCCGGAGCCCAGCGCCGGCTCGGCTCGTTTGGCCTTGGCGAGCGGCCTGCTGGGAGCCGCCGGTTTGTGTTTCGAGGTGCTCGCGACGCGCGCACTGACCAGCCTGATGGGCGCTTCCACCTATGCCTTCGCCCTGGTGCTGGCGATTTTCTTGGCCGGTCTGGCCTCGGGAGCCGCCTGGACGCGCCGGCGTCTCGAACGCCCGGCTCCGGTCGCGACCTGGATCGCGCTCCTGCCGCTGGCCATGGCCCTCGGCTTCGCCCTGGTCACCTGGCGCAGCGGCGGCGCCAACCCCTTCGAAAGCGCGATCAACCTGGCGCCGCAGATCCACAGCGCCCCGGCCCAGTGGGCCGCGACTGCCTTGCTGGCCTGCCTGTGCCTGCTGCCGGCTACCTGGCTGCTCGGGGCCCTGTTCCCCGCCCTGGTGCGCCGACTCGATCCCGAGCCCGAGCGCGCCCAGGCCCGCATCGCGCTGCTCTACAGCACCAACGCCCTGGGCTCCGCGGCCGGAGCCCTGACCACCGCCTGGGCGCTGATCCCGGCCCTCGGGCTGCTGCGCACGTTGAGCCTGCCCTTCGTCTGCAGCGCCCTGGCCCTGGCCCTGCTGCCGGCCGAGCCCCGCCGCGGCCGTGCGGCCCTGCTCTGGTTGCTGTCGCTCGGCTCGACGCTCGGACTCGGGGTCGCCCTGGGCTGGACCGAGCGGCCCGCCGATCAGCTCTTCGCCCGCGCCGGGCCGGTCTCGACCGCCCAGGTGCGTGGCTCCCCGGATCCGGCCCTGCCGCGCTCGCTGCTGATCGAAGGCAAGGTGGTCGCCAGCACGGCCCCCATCGACCTGCGCCTGCAGATCCTGCTCGGGGCCCTGCCGGTCTGGCTGCATGGCGAGGTGCGCGCGGGCTTCGTGATCGGCCTGGGCACGGGCATGACCGCCGGCGCGCTGCTGCTCGACCCGGCCCTCGAGTCCCTCGAGGTGGTCGAGATCTCGAGCGCTGTGGTCGCCGCCAGCGCCTGGTTCGAGCCCTGGAACCAGGGGTTGCTGGCGGATCGGCGCCTCGAGCTGCGCCTCGGCGACGGACGCCATCGCCTGCGCACACAGGCGCAGCGCTTCGATCTGGTCACCTCCGATCCGATCCATCCCTGGACGCGCGGATCCAGCGATCTCTACGCCCTGGAGCACTTCCAAGCCATGGCGGCGCACCTGCGGCCGCGCGGGGTCGCCTCCCAATGGCTGCCGCTGTATCAGCTTTCCGAACAGGACCAAAAGACCATCATCGCCACCTGGTGCGCGGCCTTCCCGCAGGTGTCCGCCTGCCTGAGCGCCTACGACCTGGTGCTGCTCGGGGCCAACGACCGCCCCTTGGATCCGGTGGATCCGCAGACCGGCCAGCCCTGGCCGGTCGGGGCGCTGCTGACCGCAGCTCTCGCGCCCCTGGGCATCGCGGACGGCTGCGATCTGGCGGCCCTGTGGGTCGCCGATGATTCACGTCTGCGCGCCTACGCCGAGGGCGTTCCGCCGATGCGCTCGGACCGGCCCGTGCTCGAGTTCCGCGCGCCGCTCTCGTTCGCCCGGGGCTATTCCCGGCCGACCCTGGCCTGGGCCGCCGAACCCGCAGCGAGCCTGCCCCTGCCCGCTTGCGCACAGGCCCCCGCCGCACGGCTCCGCTCTCTGGTGCAGCGCTTCCTGGAAGATAGTCAGCGCGACTGGCGCGCTGCCGCAAAAGCCTATGGGGACGCCCTGCTCAATCCGGCCGGCCGTTGAGCGGCCGGGGAAGGTCGATCGCGTGAGTTGCCTCCCCGCAGGATGGCGTGACGCGGGGGGCCCAGGCATCGCCGTGCTGCCGAGGCCCCGACGGCATCGAGGCCACCTCGCGGCCGGCCGCGCGCGGCATGGCAAGCGACACCACCTGGCCAGGGCAACGGGGGCCGCCCTCGAGTTCCGAGCGGCGCCTGGCGGCTCTGAGCGCAGTCCGGGGCGACCCCTGAGCCTGCGAGCGGCGTGCGGCGCCCCCCCGGCTGGGAC
>JBILNK010000336.1:0-2592 GCA_044375105.1 Planctomycetota bacterium | reverse complement strand
CAGCTCGTCGACGACCTGGCCGACGATGACCGCCTCCGGTTCGAAATCGAGGCGCAGCCGCTGGGGTCGTTCTCGCCGCCGATCGGCGAGCGCCGGCAGACCGATCCGGATCGGCAGATGCCCGGGCAAGCGGGCCACCAGGAGCAGCGGCTGGGGCGGCGCGGCGGCCAGGAAGCCACGCCCGTCGGCGCCGATCTCGAGCACCGCGGGCGGCAGGATCGCCGCGGCCGGCCGGCAGATTCCATCGAGCCCTTCCCCGATCAGGCCCGGCGTCCAGCCCGCGGCCTGCATGAACTCGAGCGACTCGAAGCTGGATTCCTGCTCCGCGGACCGGATCTCCCCCGACCACACCGGATCGAGATACAGCTCGATGCGCGCGCCGCGCGCCGGGTCACCCTGGGCGTCCAGGGCCAAGACATCGAGCGGCACCGAGCGCTCGAGCTCGACTTCCAGCTCGCGCAGCGTCTCGGGCTCGAGCGGGTCGATCAGGCGCAGCTCGGGCGCATCGATCGCTTCGAGTCCGAGCGAGCCCGCCAGCACCTGCTCGTACTCCGCGGGCCAAACCGCCAACAGCAGCTGCGCTCCGGAGGGCACTTCGGCCCGCGCGCGACCCGCGGCGTCGCTGCGCAGCACCTGCCGGCCGCGGGGGCGCTGGCCCGGCAGCAGCGCTGCGAGCCGATCCTGGTCCGGCACGAGCCACGGGCCGGCCTCTTGGGCCTGATCCGCCGGCACCAGCAGGACCCGCGCGTTGGCCAGGGGCCGGCCCTGGCTGTCCCGCAGGCGCAGGCCGAGCGGCGCCAGGGGCGGCAGGATCTCGAGCGGCACGCTCCCATCGGGGCTGGCGCGGGGATCGAAGGCCCAGCGCTGGCCGGTCGAAGTGCAGGCGATGGCCTCGAAGCGCGTCGGCAGGGTGGACTCCGCGATGCCGTGGAAGACCTGGCCGCGCCGGGTGATCTGGCCGGCCGCCAGCGGCAGGATCTGGGACCCCGGGACCAGCGTCCCGGCGGGCCCCTGGAGCACCGGCCAGAGCTCGACCCAGACGCTCTGATCGCGGGTCGGAGGGACTTCGATCTCGAAGCGCGGCAGGACCCCGCGGGGCGCGCGGACCTCGAGGCGCGTCTCCTCGCGCGACTCGATGCGCACGCCGGAGCGCAGGGCCCGCGGCGGGAAACCCGGCGCAGGCTGCTCTGCCAGCGGTCCCCGGACCGAGACCAGGTACAAGCCCCGTTGGAGGGCCTCGAAGCGCGCCTCTTGGTCCACCGGCACGCGCTCGACCAGGCAAGGCTCGGCGGCCCGCGCGCTGAGGTCGAGGCGCCACAGCTCGACCAGCACCTCGTCGCCGCGCTGCCCGAAATCGCGCAGGGTCAGCACCAGCGCTCCGACCGGATCGAGCCACAGCCCGCTGTGGGGCGGGCGCTCGACATCGGGCCAGCAGGCCGGTGCGTAGCCCGGCGATTCGACCCACAGGTCCCCGCGCGCCCCGGCGGGCCAGGGGATCTCGAATTCGCCGCTTTCCGGCGCCTCGGCGCGGCGGGCTTCTCGCTCCCCGGGCAGCACCAGGCGCACTTTGGCGGGAATCGCCTGGCCGCTCTCCCGATCGACCACCCAACCGCGCTCGAAGCGCTCGGGCAGCTCGCCGGGTGCCGACGATCTGGCGGTGGCGAGCCCCACGGGCGACCCGGAGAGCCCAGCCGCAGGGCCCGGCCGAGCCGCGGCCTCCGGCCCATCGCCCTGGCCCTGCTGGGAAGCGGCGGACTCCGCCCGCGGGTCCGCCCCGGGCCCCGCAGCCCGGACCACGCCCTCCGACTCGCCGAGCCCGGCACCCGCGACCTGCCCAGCCGGCGCGCTCCTCGGCCCGGCCCCGGGCTCGCCCCGATCGAGCCACCCGGCCAAGACGAAACCGAGGCCCAAGCCCAGCGGGGGCAACAGCATGAGCGGGGAGAGCTTCATGGCGAGTGCAGGGACCGGCTGGACGCGGCGGCACCTCCAGTATTCCCGCGGGCCGCGCCGCGCGCCCGCACCAACAGGCGCTGTCCCGGCGACGTTGCTGGATCTCGCGGCTTCAGCACCGCCGGCTGCGCCGGCCCCTCCGCAGGCCACAATCGCCGCACCGGCCCCGCCGCCAACACCCATGAAACCCTGGATCCTGGTCCTCTGGATGCTCGCCCTGATCAGCCTCGCCCGCGCCCAGCAGGCCCCCGCGGGCACCGACCCCTTCACGCCGGAGACCGCGGCGGCGGACCGACTGTTCGCCGAAGGCTCCTTCGCGCGCGCCGAAGAGGCCTACGGGGCGCTGCTCCCCGGCCTGCCCGCTGCCAGCCTGCCGGCGCGCTGGGCCGAGCTGCGCCGGCTCGACGCCCGCTGGCGCCACCTGGCCGCGGGCGCCGCCTCGGACCCGAGCGAGCTCGAGGCCGTCGGGCGCGCCCTGGAGGCCCTGCAGCTCTCCGTCGAGCGCCCCGAACAACAGGACCGCCTGTGGGCCGAAACCCAGGAGGCCCTGGGCGATTTCCACTGGCTCGGCGGCCAGGGCTGGCGCGGCCATTCGAACGTTTTCTACGAGCGCGCCCTGGACTGGTGGGCGCGCTCGACGGA
>JBILNK010000157.1:0-10232 GCA_044375105.1 Planctomycetota bacterium | reverse complement strand
AACTCTGCCGCCGCGAAGGCATGCAGCTCTTCCTGAAGGGCCAGCGCTGCTTCTCGGACAAGTGCGGCATCACCAAGCGCAACTATCCCCCGGGCATGCATGCCCAGCGCCGTAGCAAAGCCACCGACTACGGCTTACGCCTGCGGGAGAAGCAGAAGCTCAAGCGCATTTACGGCAACCTGACCGAGCGCCAGTTCATGCTCTATTTCCATCGGGCCGAGCGCATGCCGGGCAACACCGGGGACAACCTGGTCAGCCTGCTCGAGCGGCGCCTGGACAGCTTCGTGCTCAACTCTGGCATGGCGCTCTCCCGGGTCCACGCACGCCACCTGGTCAACCACGGCCACGTCCGCGTGAACGGCCGCTTGGTGGACGTTCCCTCCTACCAGCTCCGCACCGGAGACAAGGTCTCCATGCGCGGCAAGGAAAACACCCGCAAGATCGTGGGCGAAGCCCTGGAGTTCAACCGTGCCCAGGCGGTTCCCGATTGGGTCAGCCTGGATCGCACGGCCCTCGAGGCGACCGTCCAAAGCCTGCCCACCCGGGAGCACTTCAAGCACCCGATCCAACTGCAGATGATCATCGAGCTCTGCTCGCGCTGAGAGGAGGAAAACGATGAGGATTCGCTGGCGCAATTTCGAGCTTCCCTCCCGGGTGCTCCCCGAGCGCGAGACGCTCACCAAAGACTACGGCCGGTTCGTGGTCGAGCCGTTTGAACGCGGCTTCGGCAACACCATCGGCAACGGCCTGCGGCGGGTGCTGCTCTCGTCCATCGAGGGCTCGGCCGTGACCGCGGTGCGCATCAAGGGCGCCTCCCACGAGTTCGACTCGCTGGAAGGCATCTACGAGGATGTCACCGACATCATCCTGAACCTCAAGCGCCTGCGCTTGCAGTACAGCGGAACCAGGCCCATCACCTGCGTGATCGAAAAGTCCGGCAAAGGGCCGGTCACCGGGGCCGACGTTCGCTGCGAGGGGGATGCCCGCGTGATCAACCGAGAGCTGCACATCGCCACCCTGACCCTGGATCGCGAGCTGCGGATCGAGCTGGATGTACAGCGCGGCCGCGGTTACGTTCCTGCCGAAGAAAATCGCGACGAGACCCAGCCCCTGGGCACGATCCCGGTGGACTCGGTCTACTCGCCGGTGCACCGCGTGCGCTACGCGGTGGAGGCTACCCGTGTCGGCAAGTTCACCAACTACGACCGGCTCGTGCTCGAGATCTGGACCGACGGGACCGTGACCCCGGAGCTCGCGCTCGCCGAGGCCGCCAAGATCTATCGCAAGCACCTCAACCCCTTCGTGCTCTTCCAGCCCCAGGGTGAGGATGCTCCGATCATCGGCGATCCGTCGCAATCCGAGCTGCACAGCCGCCGCCACCAGGATTCCGACATGAGCGAGCTGCTCGATCGGCCCCTGGCCGAACTCGAGCTCTCGGTGCGTGCCCGCAACTGCCTGGACGGGGCCAACCTGAACACGATTCGTGATCTGGTGCGCCTCTCCGAGCCCGAGGTGATGAAGCTCAAGAACCTCGGAAAGACCAGCCTGACCGAGATCAAGAACCGCCTGGCCGAACTGGACCTGTCCCTCGGGATGGAAGTCTGACGCCCCTGGGCCCGCCTCCACGAACCGCATCCATCGCTAGAGGATCCACGTCATGCGCCACAAGATCGCCGGCCGCAAGCTGGGCCGTACCACCAGCCACCGCATCGCCATGACGCGCAACATGGCGGTCTCCCTGATCGAGCACGAGCGCATCATCACCACCCTGCCGAAGGCCAAGAACCTGCGGCCGGTGGTGGAGAAGCTCGTGACCCTCTCCAAAGAGGCCAACCTGCACAACCGCCGGCAGGCCTTCGCGGAGCTGCGCAGCGACGCCGCTGTGACCAAGCTATTCGACGTGCTCGGCCCGCGCTTCAAGGCGCGCCCGGGCGGCTATTGCCGGATCCTCAAGCTCGCCAAGCCTCGCTTGGGCGACAATGGAGCCCGGGCGATGATCGAATTCGTCGAGCGCTCGCCCAAGCCCGCCGCCGAAGGTCAGTGAGTTGATCGGCCAATGTCCAGCCCCCATCTCGGCCTCGGCCGAGATGGGGGCTGGGCGTTTTTGCAGCTCCAGATCGCGCCCTGCTGCACGGCGATGCCGCCCCGCTGTCCGGGGGGTCTGATCCGCGGACCCGGAATCGTCGCGATATATCGGCCAGCCCGCTGCCTGACCGGCCCGGTTGCCGTTGGAGTTCCCGCCTCCGGTCCGATATCAAGTCGCCATCGAGGGGGACAGCGGGGGCTTTGCTTCGGCGGCGGCAGGGACCGGCAAGCTCGGGTCACCGGCGCTTGCCACAAACGCGCGGGCATCTGGGATCGGCGGGCTCCAGGGAAGCTCGCCGATGCGAGTCCGGAGGTTCCACCGGGGCCCTGCCGCTCCACCGCCGGACGCGCCGCCGCACGCTCGCGCTGGGGCACGGGGGAAGCCGCAGAGGACGGGTTGCCAGAGGCCCTGGAGGCGCGCAGGCGGGAGTCTAGCGGACGTCTTCGTCGGACCCGACGACGCCGGTGGCTCTGTTCGGTCCCACATGCCGGGGCGCTCGCGAAGCGCCCGCTCGAGAGGCCCTGTGAGGCTGGTAGAGCCGAGCCTCGAGCAACGGGGAAGGCAGGATCAAGCCCGGGCCAACTGCACCCGGCCCGGCTCGAGCAGCTGGTCCAGCTCGCGGACCAAGTCCGCGGAGATCGCCACGCCGTTGCCCCCGGCGCGAACCCGCCGGACCAGTCCGTCGGTCCCGCGCACGTCGAAGTAGAGGCCCGAAGGACCTTTGCGGGAGGTCATCAGCTGCTTGAGAGGCGTCAGCTTCTCGCGATCCGCAGGCTCCAAGCGGACCACCAGAGCGCCCTGGAAGCGGTCCAGGGCGGCGGTGAAGGTCAGGGCCTCCTTGAGCAGCAGGGCGCTCGATTCCTCCCGCTCCTCGAGGGTCGCCGAGATCACCAACAGAGCGTCCTCGGCCAGCGTCGACCCGAGCGCTTCGTAGGCCTTGGGGAACACGGTTACGGGCACCGCGCCCTCCAGGTCCTCCAGCTGGAAGCGCGCCATCTTGGCGCCCTTCCACTTGCCGCTCTTGACCTGCACCACGCTGAGGCTCGAGACCATGCCGGCGATCGAGACCTCGCTGCCGGGAGGGAACTCCCCCAGGCGGGAGCTGGGGCAGTTGCTGAGCAGCCTCACCAGACCCTGGAACTCATCCAGGGGGTGGCCGGAGAGGTAGTAGCCAAGGGCTTCCCGTTCGGCCTTGAGCACCTCTCGGGGCCCCCAGGCACCCGGTTCGCCTGGCTGGTTCGTGGAGGGCGCCGATCGGTTCTGGGCGCCGTCCTTGCGCGCCCCTGAGCGCGGCACCGCGGGGCTCGGCTCCGGATCCTTGAAGGCGCCGAACAGGCTGCCCTGCCCGCTGCGCCGGTCGGCGGCGACCTTGGCGCCCTCGGACATCAAAGTCTCGAGCCGGCTCGCGAGCACGCCCCGGTTGAGGTCCGTGAAATCCCAGCAGCCGGCCTTGATCAGCGCCTCCCAGGTCAGCTTGGTGACCTCGTTGTGGTCGACCCCGCCGCACAGGTCCGCCAGCTGGGCGCCGGGCGCGTGCTCGCTGCGGGCCAGCAGCAACGCTTCGATGGCTTTCTGCCCCGTGCCCTTGATGGCGGCCAGGCCGAACCGGATGCCGTGCTCCCCCGGTCGCCCGGAGTCGGGCGGCAGGGGTTCGGGCTCGAATTCCCAGCGCGAGAAGCGCATGTCCGGCGGCAGCATCTGCACCCGGGTCCGCTTGCAATCGCCCAGGAAGGCGCGGATCTTGTCGGAATCGCCCGACTCGCAGGTCATGTTGCTGGCCAGGAAGGCCACGCGATGGTTGGCCTTGAGGTAGGCGGTCTGGTAGGTGATCAGCGCGTAGGCCGTCGAGTGCGACTTGTTGAAGCCGTAGCCGCCGAACTTGATGATGTTGTCCCAGATTTCCTGGGCCGCTTGGCGAGGGCAGCCGTTCTTCTCGGCCCCGTCGATGAACTGGGCCGAGAATTTGGCCATGATCTCGGGCTTTTTCTTGCCCATGGCCTTGCGCAGGTTGTCCGCCTCGTTGAGCGAGAAGCCGGACAGGTGGTTGGAGATCAACATCACCTGCTCTTGATAGACGATGCAGCCGTACGTATCGCGCAGGATCGGCTCCAGGGCCGGGTGGGGGTACTCGATGGCCTCCTGGCCGTGCTTGCGGCGCACGAACATCTCGATCATGCCCGATTCCAGCGGACCCGGGCGGTACAGCGCCAAGGCCGCGATCAGGTCCTCGAAGCAGTCCGGCTTGAGCCGCGCCAGCAGCTTCTTCATGCCGTCCGATTCGAGCTGGAACACGCCCAGGGTGTCGCCCTGGGTCAGCATGCGATAGGTGGCCGGGTCACCGGCGGGCAGGTCGTCCAGGTCGGGCGGAGTTCCGCCGAGCTTGCGGATGTTGCGCAGCGCCAGCTCGAGGATCGTCAGGGTGCGCAGCCCCAGGTAATCCATCTTTAGCAGGCCCAGCTCCTCGAGCTGCGGGGCCGGCCACTGCGTCGAGACGTCTTCCCCCTGGGTGCACAGCGGCACGTAGTCCGTGATCGGACGGTCGGCGATCACCACGCCGGCCGCGTGGGTCGAGATGTGCCGCACCTGGCCTTCCAGCTCCATGGACAGCTGGAACAACTCGGCCAGCTCGGGGTGCTCGGTTTTGACCTTGATCAGATCCTCGTCGGTCTCGAGCGCCTCGCGCAGGGAAGGCGCGTTGGGACCCGCTGGGATCTTCTTGGCGACCGCATCGACGTCCTTGAGCGGCACGTCGAGCACCCGGCCCACGTCGCGGACCACCGTGCGGCTCGCCATCGTTCCAAAGGTCACGATTTGGGCCACGAAATCGGCGCCGTAGCGCTGGCGGGTGTAAGCCAGCACTTTCTCCCGGCCCTCCTTGCAGAAGTCGATGTCGATGTCGGGCATCGAGACCCGCGCCGCATTCAGGAAGCGCTCGAACAGCAGGTCGTAGCGTAGGGGGCAGACCTTGGTGATGTCGAGCAGGTAGGCGACCATCGATCCCGCGGCCGACCCGCGCCCGGGCCCGACCGGCACCCCGTTGCGGCGCGCCCAGGCGATCAGGTCCCACACGATCAGGAAGTACGAGACGAAGCCCAGCTGGCGGATGGTGCGCTTTTCGTACTCGAGGCGCTCGCGGGCGCGGGTGTCCTCGGCGCCGTACTTGCGCAGCAGTCCCTGCTCGAGCAGCGCGTCGAAGAGCGCGTCCGGATCCCCGCCATCGTCCGGGGTGTAGCGCGGCACGTGGTACTTGCCGAACTCGATCGTCAGGTCGACCTGCTCGGCGATCGCCAGGGTGCCGTGCAGTGCCCCGGGCAGGTCGGAAAACGCTGCGGCCATTTCGGCGCGCGTGCGGAAGTAGAGCGTCTTCGTGTCCATTCGGAAGCGCTCCTTCTCGGCGCGCTTGGCCCCGGTGTTGATGCACAGGAGCACGTCCTGGACCTCGCAGTCCTCTTCGCGCAGGTAATGGATGTCGTTGGTCGCCACGATCGGGATGCCGGTGCGCGCCGAGATCTCCAGCATGGCCTGGTTGCATTCCTCCTGGATCTGAATGCCGTTGCGCTGCAGTTCCAGCCAGAAGTTCTCTGGCCCGAACAGGTCGCGCAGGCGGATCGACAGGTCCTCGGCGGCCGGCTGCTGGCCGGTGCGGATCAGCTTGTTGACTTCGCTCGAAAGGCAGCCCGACAGGCAGGTCAAGCCGGCGCTGTGCTTGGAGAGCAGCTCCATGTCGATGCGCGGGCGCACATGGAAGCCCTCCAGGTAGCTGGCCGAGGTCAGCTTGATCAGGTTCTGGTAGCCGGTGCGGTCGCGGGCCAGCAGGGTCAGGTGGCTGTAGGGGTTGCGCTCGCGGTTGTGCGGGTCGCGGCGCGATCCGCGCGCCAGGTAGACCTCGCAGCCCAGGATCGGCTTGATGCCGGCTTCCTTGCAGTGCTTGTACAGCTCGATCGCGCCGAACAGGTTGCCGTGGTCGGTGAGCGCCAGGGCGCGCTGGCCGTCCTTGACCGCTGCCGCTACCAGGTTCTTGATCCGGTTGGCCCCGTCGAGCAGGCTGTACTCGGAGTGGACGTGCAGGTGGACGAAATCGGCTTCGGTCATGATCCGCGGCGAGGAGGGGAAGCGGCGCGCATCTTAGCCCCCGGCCCGCGGCGCTCCAGCCCGGCGCTATGGGCCTTCCCCGCGGCGCGCTCGATGCGCCTCCAACGGGCCTGACTCCAGGCCGCGATTCAGAGGCTCATTTGGAGCGACTCGGCGGCCGGGATTGCCGCGCAGCGCCGATGCCGGTCACTGCGGCCGCCAGACGGCGGCCCTAAAACATGCGGACAGCCGGGTGTTGCGGCTCAAGCGCGGCCCGAGCCGATCCGATCTTTGCCCTTCAACGCTGCAGCAAGGCGCTGAACAGAGCCATCTGCGAATGCAGCCGGTTCTGCGCCTGGGCGTAGACCAGCGAGCGCGGGCCGTCGAGGACCTCGTCGGAGACCTCCAGGTTGCGCCGTACGGGCATGGCGTGCATCAGCCGCGCGCGATCCCCCTGGGCCAGCAGTTTCTCGTCGATGCGCCAGTCCGTGTGCCGCGCGCGCCGGCTGGCCGCGAGGGTCGGGTTGCCGTAGGCCTCCAGGCTGCCCCAGGAGCGCGCGTAGACAACGTGGGCGCCGGCCACAGCGGGCTCGAGCTGGTGCGAGAATTCCAGGGTGCCGTCGGAGGCCTTGGCGCCCTCCCGGGCGCGCTGGATCACCTGCTCGTCGAGTTCGAAGCCGGGCGGATGCGCCACGCGCACCTGCATGCCCTGGGCTGCGGCCATGGTCAGCAGGGAGTGGGCCACGGCCACGCTGGCGGGCTTGGGCGAGTGCACCCAGGCCAAGGTCAGGCGCTTGCCGGCCAGACTGCCGTAGGTCTCGCGCAGGGTCAGCAGATCGGCAAGGGCCTGCAGCGGATGCCACAGGGCGCTTTCCATGTTGATCACAGGCACCTGGGCGTGTTGGGCCCAAGCGGCGATCTGTCCGTCGCGGCGGTCCACGTCCCAGGAAGAGCCCACCACGGCCGGGCGCACCGCCAGGGCGTCCACGTAGCCGGACAGGACCCTGGCAGCGTCCTTGATGTGCTCCGGGGCGCGCCCGTCCATGGTCGCCCCTTCGCGCTCTTCCAGCTCCCAGGCATCGCTGCTGGCGGTCAGGTTGACGGTCTGCCCGCCCAGGCGCTGGATCGCGGCCTCCACCGAGACCCGCGTGCGCAGGGAGCCGCGGAAGAAGAGCATGCCCAGGGAGCGCCCGGTCCAGGGCAGGCCCCCGGGGGCCCCGCGCCCGCCCTTGAGGTCTCCGGCGCGCCGCAGGACCGCTTCCAGGCGTTCGCTGCCCAGGTCTTCGAGTTGGATCAGGTGGCCGCGGGCGCCCCGCTCGCTGCGATCGGCTTGCATGCGGCAGAGCCTAGCAGCCGACCCGGGAACTCCTTCGGCGCTGGGGCGCCCGGCGGGCCGACTTCCCGCTTCCTCGCAGGGCGCCCGCGGGGGCTCCCGGCCGCAGGCACCCGGGCGAGCGCTCCCGGTAAGGCGTCGGCGGGGGGCGAGCGATCCGTTTTGAGGTCCGAGCCGCGCTCCGCGGGTCCCAGGGGGCCTGGCTCCCCGACCCGCCCCCGCCCGCGGAACCCCGGGGCGGAAGCAGCCGCCCTCGATTTTCTCGGCGGAGCCGAGCTTGACTCCCGGCGATCCCCCTGGCTAATCTCCCGCCCCCCTTGGGCACCCATAGCTCAATTGGATAGAGCATCTGACTACGGATCAGAAGGTTTCAGGTTCAAGTCCTGATGGGTGTACCACCCTCCGCCAGAGCCCCGAGGTCGCGGGACGAAGCCCGACGGCCAGCGCCGCCTGCGAGGGGAGCTGCGGCGGGGGCTGGGACCGGCGGCATCGGGCGCGTTTCGAGAAAGCGGGGATCCGCCGACGCGCTGGTCTAGAAGCCTTCGCCCCCGCGCCCTCCGGAAGGGGGGCCGCGCGGGGCCCTCAGGCACTCTGGACTCCTGCTCCCCGCAGCACCGCGAGGCGCCTGGGCCGGTCCGGAGCCGGTCGATCGAGCAGCCGAGGGGACTGCTCAGCTTCCGTCCAAGCGCCGCCCGACGCAGAAGCTCCAGGCCATGGCCGCTGAAGCCCAGCCCCCCTCCGACCTGAGCGCCCCGTTCAGCCCTGAAGAGCGGGCCTGGATGGAGCTGGCCCTCGGTCAGGGGCGTCTGGCCCTCGAACTCGACGAGGTCCCCGTGGGCGCGGTGCTGGTGGTGGCGGGGCGGCCTCTGGCTGCCGACCACAACCGCACCCGTCAGACGGTCGACCCCTGCGCCCATGCCGAGATCCTGGTCCTGCGGGACGCCGCCCGCCGCTTGGGCGTCTCTCGGTTGGTCGGAGCGCGCCTGTTCACCACCCTGGAACCCTGCCTGATGTGCGCGGGCGCCCTGCTCCACGCACGTCTGGCCGAGGTGGTCTGGGCCACCCGGGACCCGAAATTCGGCGGAGGGGCTTCCCTGGCCCGGCTGTTCGACCTACCCGGCGCCAATCACCGCATCGCCTGGCGGGAAGGCCTCCTGGCCGAAGAATCCCGAGCCCTGCTGCTCGGCTTCTTCAGGGCCAAACGCCGTCCCCAGCCCTGACTCCGGTCGCCCGGACGCCGGCTGCCGGGCTGGCGGGACGAGCGGACCCGAATAGCCCAGGAGCGGCGACCTGGGCTGCGCCCGAGCCGTCGGTCCAGCCCGTGAGCGTGCCTTCGGGCGGCCATCCGGGCGCCGTGTGGGCCGCCCCGCTAACTCCCCTGCATGGCTTCCGGAGGCCATCGGCTTGCGGTGCGGTCGGGGGCCCCGCTGCCCTTCCGACACACGGCTCCCCGGGAATTGCTCGCCGCGGTTGCCCCTGGGCGCGGCGGCCTCTAGACTCCGCGGCCCTCCAGCGGGCTTTTTCGCTGGGTTCTTTCTCAGACCGGCCGACCGCACCCGTGCTCCACCCCCGGAGCCGCATGTCGGCGACATTGGCGGTTCGTAGCGTGTGTTGGCATCTCCGACCGGTTTCGCTGACCGGTTTCGCTGACCGGTTTCGCTGACCGGGAGCCGAGCAGATCGCCTCCACGCGGATCGCCTGAAGATCAACAGCATTCGACCTGGCGGGCGGCAAGCTGCGTGCCAGATCGGGCGGAGAGGTGCCAGAGCGGCCGAATGGGCTGGTTTCGAAAACCAGTGTGTCCAACAGGGCACCGGGGGTTCGAATCCCTCCCTCTCCGCCATTTTTTTTCGGGCCGGCTGAAGCTGTCCGAGCCGGAGCTAAAGGCGCCGCAAATCCAGGGGCCCTGGCCTGCTCCGTCCACGCCCGCCAGCGCCGGCACCGGCCGGTCCAGCGCCCGCAGTGGCTGGCCCGCTGGGCGCGTTTTTCAGGCCCCCCGTCGCGGGCACGACGGAGCTGCAGGGCTCGCACCCGGGCGCTCCTGGGGTGGCGCAGCGCCAGGTGTTCCAGATCACCGGATCCAGGCCGATCGACCTGGGTTCGGCTAGTCGGTTCGGTGCGGAGAGGTGTCCGAGCGGCTGAAGGAGCACGCTTGGAAAGCGTGTATGTCGGTATCCCCGGCATCGTGGGTTCGAATCCCACCCTCTCCGCCATTATTTCCCCCAACTGAAATTCCCCCACCTGAAATTCC
The DNA here is from genome assembly GCA_044375105.1 of Planctomycetota bacterium. Taxonomy (GTDB): domain Bacteria; phylum Planctomycetota; class UBA1135; order UBA1135; genus JBIKLM01. The sequence continues at coordinate 491 of JBILNK010000157.1, read as the reverse complement.
CCCACCCGACCCCCCCCCCGACCCCCCCCGGGGTTTCCGCTTCCCCCCGGGGTTTTCGCTTCCCCTGGGGATTTCGTCTTCCCCGGGGGTTTCAGCCTTCCCGGGGATTTGCGCTCTGTGGGGTTTTGGGCAGGGGGTGCTCTGGGCTGTGGATTGGAGGCGGCGCGGGCTGGTTGGGGCTTGGCGGATTCGGGGGCGCGGGCTTCGGCGCCGAGGCTTGGGATGGGTTTGGGCGGGGAAGGGGTAGAGTGCGCGATGTGCGCGTCTCGGGTCGGCCCAGCGGTGGGTCCGGTGACTGCGATGGAGGTCGATCGAACCGGGTCAGGCCGGGAACGGAGCAGCCCTAAGGTCAGATCTCCAGGTGCGGGAGCCGGGCCCTCCGCTGGGTCGTCTCAGCGGGGGGGGCTTGGGCGGTCCAGGGGGATGACGGAGTGGCGGGGGACGGAGTGGCGGGGGACGGAGTGGCGGGGGACGGGGTTGCGGGAGGGAGC
>JBILNK010000156.1:0-10280 GCA_044375105.1 Planctomycetota bacterium | reverse complement strand
GTCGAGCACCACGTAGGCGTGGTGCACCGTCAGGGGCAGACCCAGCAGGCTCAAGCTGTTGGGGACGTTGACCTTCGAGGTCGCGAGACCGAAGAAGTTCAGCACTCCCAGGCTGGTGGGCAGCAGGAACGAGTTGGGGTTCGCCAGCGTGTAGTCCGTGTACAGGTCGAAGTTCAGCGGCAGGGTGATGCTGCCGCCGAGCGGGAGACCGGGGGACGTACCGCTGACGCTGCCGAGGATGAAGTACGGCGAGAGCGCGTACTGCGGCCCGGCATACAGGAACAGCTGCTGCTCACCGCCCTGGCTCAGGGAGATGGTGTTGATGTCGATGCCCAGCGAGCAGCCCTCGGGCACCAGGCAGCCGCACAGACCCGGCACGATCTTGGTCGGATCGGTCGGGCACTGGTCGATGCAGTCCGGGGTGCCGTCGCCGTCGCCGTCGGTCTCCGCCACGCCGCAGCCGCAGACCCCCGGAGCGATCTTGGCCGGATCGTTCGGGCAGCCGTCGACGCAATCGAGCGTGCCGTCGCCGTCGGTATCGACATCGGCGAAGCCGCAACCACAGGCACCCGGGGCGACCTTGTTCGGGTCGTTCGGGCACAGGTCGTTGCAGTCCGCGGTGCCGTCGCCGTCGCTGTCGGTGTCGGCCACGCCGCAACCGCAGACCCCCGGAGCGACCTTGGCCGGGTCGTTCGGGCACAGGTCATTGCAGTCCGGAGTGCCGTCCCCGTCGCTGTCGGTGTCGGCCACACCGCAACCGCAGACCCCCGGGGCGACCTTGTTCGGGTCGGTCGGGCACTGGTCGTTGCAGTCCGGAGTGCCGTCGCCATCGCTGTCGGTGTCGGCTACGCCGCAACCGCAGACCCCTGGGTTGACCTTGGCCGGGTCGGTGGGGCAGGCGTCCAGGCAATCGGGCGTGCCGTCGCCGTCGCCGTCGGTGTCAGCGACACCGCAGCCGCAGGCGCCGGGAGCGACCTTGGCCGGGTCGTTCGGGCACTGGTCGTTGCAGTCCGGAGTGCCGTCCCCGTCGCTGTCGGTGTCGGCTACGCCGCAACCGCAGACCCCCGGAGCGACCTTGGCCGGATCGTTCGGGCACTGGTCGTTGCAGTCCGGAGTGCCGTCACCGTCGCTGTCGGTGTCAGGCACACCGCATCCGCAAACGCCCGGGTTGACCTTGGCCGGGTCGGCGGGGCAAGCGTCCAGGCAATCGGGCGTGCCGTCGCCATCGCTGTCGGTGTCAGCGACACCGCAGCCGCAGGCGCCCGGGGCGATCTTGTTGGGATCGTTCGGGCACAGGTCGTTGCAGTCCGGGGTGCCATCGCCGTCGCTGTCGGTGTCGGCCACGCCGCAACCGCAGACCCCAGGAGCGACCTTGTTCGGGTCGTTCGGGCACAGGTCGTTGCAGTCCGCGGTGCCGTCGCCGTCGCTGTCGGTGTCGGCCACGCCGCAACCGCAAGCCCCCGGTCCGACCTTGTTCGGGTCGAGCGGGCAGCCATCGAGGCAGTCCGGGGCCCCATCACCGTCCTGGTCCGGAACGGTCCAGGAGAGGGTGAAGTTGCCGCCGGCGGCCGCGCCCACGGCACCTGCGATGCGCACCAGGTAGGTGGTGCCTTGGACCAGGCTGACGGTCACCTGGGAGCCAGGCGAGCAGCCCAGGCCGCCGTTGTCGTTGCAGGAGCTGCCGGTGGGCGCCAGCTGGAACGCGTTCGTCGTCGTCGGGCACGCCGTGTGCACCGACAGCAGCGTGTCGTAGCTGCCGCAGGTGTTGAAGCTGTAGCTCGCCGTGCAGGGCGCGGTGAAGCTGTACCAGACGTCGAAGATCGGCACCGCCGTGTTGGTGGCGCAGGAAGCCACGCCCGCGGCCGTCAAGGTCGAAGCAGCCCCGGTGGCGCCGATGGTGGTGCCAGCCAGGTTGCCCGCGCCAGGTCCGATGACGGTCGCCGTGGCGCAGTCATCGTTGCTGGGCGTGGGCGCCGCGCTCAGGGTCAGGGTGAAAGGACCCGGCGTGGTGGTCGCGCTGAAGGTGCTGACCAGCACGAAGTAGTCCACTCCCGCCTGGGCGACCCAAGCCACCTTGGAGCGGAACGACACGTCGACGATGTCGTCGTTCACGGTCACGCAGGACAGGCTTCCGCAGCTGCCGGTGTAGACCGACAGGCGCGAGTCGAAGCCGGCCCCCGAGATCGTGTCCGCGGTGATCGTCTGGCTGACCGGGACGTTGACCCGGTACCAGACCCCCAGACCGCTGACCACGAAGCTGCCGCCCGCGATCGAGTTCGGGCCGGGGCCCGTGCAGGTCGGCAGGCCGCTTTCCACGGTCGCTCCGACCATGGTCCCGTTGACCACCGTCGGCACGGCCACCAGGGTCGCACCGGAGCAGTTGTCGTTCGGGATCGCGGCGCTGACGTTCAGGGTGAAGGCCCCGCCGCTCGCGCCCAGGCCCTTGTCGGAAACCCGGATGCGGTAGGTCGTGCCGCTGGTGATCGGCACGCTCAGGCAGGCGCCCGTCGGTCCGCAGGGCGAACCGCCGCAATCGTCGTTGCAGCCCAGTTCGGTCCCGCCGCAGGCGCTATAGACCGCAATGGCCGTGTCGATCGCCGAACCGCAGGTGTTCAGCGACAGGTTGCCGGTCAGGGTCGCCGTGTAGCTGAACCACACGTCGCGCCCGCTCGGGTCGCAGCTCGAGCTGCCGTCGTTGCCGGCCAGCAGCGTGGTGCCGTTGGTGGCCCCGTTGCCGATGACCGAGGCATTGACGCACAGGTCATTGACAGGCGCGGCAGGCGGCGCCGACACGAAGACGCGGTAGTCCTCGGTCTCGCCGTCGGACAGGGTGCCGCAGGGCACCACCGGATCGCCGGAGACACGCACCCGCAGGCGGGTGTTGCCCAGCGTCGCGCTGCCCGGGGGCACGATGTTCGCGGTGAACACCGGGCCGCCCGTGGCCAGGTACTCCTCGCCCGGTTCCCCGAGCGTGCCGTCCTGGTCCCAGTCGGCGTACACGGTGACGTTCTGTGTGCCCGTGTAGTTGCCGACCGTGACGCTGATCGGCGCCCCGACGGAAGCCTGCAGGTTGGCGGTCAAGGCCGTGAAGTCCGTGTAGCAGCCAGCACCCGATGTGCTGCCGTTGTTGACCGCTGCCAGGGTCACGTTCGAGAGGAACGCATCCGTAGCGCTGTTGCAGGCCAGGGAGTCGGCAGGGCAGTAGCTAGGCCCAACCTGGGGCAACACGGCGATCGACAGCAGGTAGTCGCCTGCGCTGGCCGCCGTCACGCGGGCAAAGTAAGTGCCCGTGGTCAGCACCCGGAAGGTCAGGCCTTCCGCGGGGCTGTTCGGCGTGGTGGCAGTCAGGCTGCCGGCGCCCGAGGTGGTGCTCGAGGTCGAGCCCGTGTCGTTCACCGAGACCAGCACCGTGCCCGCCGAGTTGAGCAACGCCAGGGCCCCGTTGATCGGGGTGTTGTTGCGCAGCGGGTCGTTGTCCAGGCCCAGGTAGATGAGCTGGCCAGCGTTGGCGCTGAACGAGAACAGGTCGGTGTCCAGGCTGCTCGCCGTGGCCCCAGAGAAGTAGTTCAGGGGGCTGGTGCTGGCCGTGGCGATGGCGTCGTTGGGCTCGGCTTCGATGGCGGCCGAGGCCAGCGGGGGCTGGACCACCGCGTACAGGCGGTAGGGCTCCGACTGGGTCGTGCTGCTGAAGTGGCTCAGCCGCAGGAAGCTGGCGGTGCCATCGAGGATCGTGCCGCCGACGTTGGGCGCCAGGCCGCCGAAGGCGGTGTCGTTGTTGCCGTCGTCGTACTCGAGCGTGCTGGTGAGGTTGGTCACCCGCAGGTCGAAGTCGTTGCTGCTCGCCGCAGCGCCGTCCGCCATGGCGAACAGGCGCGAGCCCGCGGCGGGCGTGCCCAGGGAGAAGAAGTCCGCTTCGGCCGCCGGGGTGATCGAACCTTCCATCCCGAAGGTGAACGGATTGGCCTGGGCCGGCGTGCCGTTCGGCTCGGTCTCCCGGACGCACTCGTTGACCTCGAGCACGAAAGAGGCGCCGGCATTGGCAGAAGTCGAGTCATCGACGTACACGAAGACCTGCTGCCCGGCGGTCAACGTCTGGCAGAGGATCTCCTCGGCCACGCCCGTCGAGGTCCGGTTGGCGGCCAGGAGGGCCGTCGTCACCGTGATCGGGGCCGTGCCGCTCGGGCAGCCGCTGGCGGTGTAGAGCACCGCGTTCTGGGCATAGTTGTTGACCCGGAACGAGTAGGTGCCGGCGGCGGGCGCGGTAAAGCTGTAGACCACGTCGCGGCCGGGGGCCGTGCTGGTCAGGTGGCCCAGGCCCTGGAAGGCCGTTGCGCCGCTGAGCTGGTAGTCGTTGGTCGCACCGGCCGTGGTGCCGGCGACCGGGGTGTTGAGCGTCAGCGGGATCGCGTTGGCGCAGGTGTCATTGGCCGGCGGCACCGCCAGGTCGACGGTCAAGCCGTAGTTCGTGGTGGGGTTGACGGTGCCCCACATGCCAACCAGGATCCAGTACTGGACCCCGGCGGTGACCGGGACGCTGAGCGAGTTCGGGTCGGAGCAGGCGATCTGGACCGGCGAGCCGCAGCCGCCGGTGAACACGGCCACGACGGTGTCGTTGGCCGAGGTCTGGGTCAGGTTCAGGGAGCCGGTCAAGGCGGGGGTGTAGGTGAACCACACGCCCGCGGTGGTGCTGAGGGCCGAGCCCGTATTGCAGGTCACGTCCACGTCCGCCGTGGCGCTCTGGCCCGCGACGCTGGCAGCCGGCGCCGTGTAGGGCACGCTGCCGATCACGACGGCATTGGCGCAGGTGTCGTTGGCCGGGGGCGGCGGCGGCGCGGCACAGCTGACCGTCAGGTTGCCGCTGCTTCCAAGGATCGTGCTGAAGGAGCCCAGGCGCACCCGGTAGGTCGATCCAGAGGTGACCGGGAAAGTCACTTCGGAAGGGTTGCCGCAGGGGCCCTGGTCGTTGCAGGCCAGCTGCGTCAGGGTCCCGCAGGTGCTGGTGGCGGTGAAGACCTGCAGGACCGTGTCCAGGGTGACCGTCGGGGTCTGTCCGCACAGGGTGATCGTGGCGTTGCCGGTGCAGGTCGCCGTGTAGGTGAACCAGATGTCACGACCGATGGTGGCGCACGCGGCGGGCGCCCCGACCGAGTTCGTAGCGGTCGTGTTGTTCCAGGCGTTGACGCCATTGACCAGCGGCGTCGCTCCGGAACAATCATCGTTTGCGGGCGCTTGAGCCAGGGCAGCCGTGCTCAGGAAGACGCCCGCTAACGCGCTGGCGATCCAGGCTCGCAGGGAGTAGGGGTAGCGAAATTGCATCGCTTGAGACGCCGAGAGGGGGGTCGGCGTAAGGGGGAGGGAGAAGGGGGAATCCGCAGAGGACCGATTCGCCCGGCCGGTGCTGACCGCCGGGGCAGATCAAAGCCTGCTCCGGAAACCCTTTTTCCGCAAGTGATGAAATTCCGAGCCACGGGCAATCCAGCCCTAGCTGCGCACGTGGGGAAGTCCCCGCTCAGACGAAAAACTGGATCCAAGCTGCAGCCACAGGCTGTGACGCGAATCTCGGGCCAAGTCGACTCGGCAGCGCGCTGAATCACCGTAAATTGGCTGGGTACAGTCTTTAGCGGACGACCCTACCCAGAGCGGGCCAACCCTCGGGCCCGCCGGCTGACCCAACCGATGGTCTGCTCGCGTGCGCTGTGGCTGCCTATCGAAAGCACACGCCGGACCGCGAAGATTTACGCCTGGCAGAGCCCAGAACTCGGCGGTGGAGGTGCCTGGCAACGCCCCTTGCGGGCGCTGCAACTACCCTCGAGCTGGACTCCGCTTCAGACCATCCCCCGGCGAAGCCTGGGCTGCGGGGACCGGCTCGGGTCGCCCCGGGTGAACGGCTCCTGGCCGGCCAGCGGCTGGAAGGCAGGCAACGGGTCGGGAAGCGGCTGGTCGTGCGGCTGCCGCCGGAGAGCGCTCCGGCGACCCGTGCGTCGCCCGGGCGGCCGGTGCCTTCTACGTCAGCCCGCGAAACGAACGCGAACCAGATCCTCGGAGAGGGGCAGCCGACCCAGCCTGGGCCAGGGAGCCTGGGGGCTCCGGCCGATGGCGACCATGGGCCCGATCACGTGGTCGGCGGGCAGGCGGATCAGCTTGGCGACCTGCTCGTGGTCCAAGCTGATCATCGGGCAAGAGTCGTAGCCCATGGCCTGGGCGGTCCGCATCAGGGCCAGCATGACCATGCCGATCGAGCGCATGGCCTCGTCACGCTGGAGCGCCTCGCGGCCCTGGTGGAAGGGGCCCTTCCAGCCCAGCAGCAAATCGGCCACCGGCTCGGGCGCCTGGCGCCAGTAGCGCTCGGGCTGCTTCTGGCAGGCCTTGACGTCGGCGGTCATGACCACCAAGACCGAAGCGTCGGTCATCTGGGCCTGATCGTTGCCCGCGGCGCGGATCGCCCAGCGCAGCTCGGGATCTTGCACGACCACGAAGCGCCAGTGCTGGATGTCGAAGGAGGTCGGCGAGAGCATCGCCTTCGAGATCAGGCGCTCGACTTCCGCATCGGCCAGGTGGTGGGCGGGGTCGCAGTGCTTGACGGCGCGGCGCTGGCGAACGGTTACGAAAAGGTCCTTCAGGGTGGGTGGCTGAGGGTTTGGAACCTGCCCTGAGCCCTTGGCTCGGGCCAAAGCCCCTGCAAAGCCCGCTGACGGGCGCTCGTTGGTGCCCTGCTATCCGGAACGGATACCCACCTGCCCATGCGCCACCCCAGCGACAGGCTCGACTCGGCCTGCCCGGTCGGAGGACAGGCCGTGGAGCGGGATTGGTGGCGGGCGCCGCGGAGGGCTCACATGAAGTTCTTGGTGTGCAGGCCGGCCAGGCGCTCGGCCTCGGGCGCGGGGAAGCCGAGCAGCTCGAGGCGCTGGCGCCGGCCGCGGCGCATCTGCTCGGTCAGGGCCAGCACCGCGGCCTGACCGCGGGGCAGGACCGCGGTCGAGCTCTCGCCCGCGGCCAGCAGCACCAGGGCGTCCCAGACCTCCGCGTTGAGGCCCGCGGAGCTGGCCAGGGCCGCGTGGCGCTGCTCGATGGCCGCCGCCAGGCGCGGGGCCAGGCCCGGGTCCAGGCGCCCGTGGCGCCGCAGGTGCGCCACGGCGAAGGCCACGTGGCGCGCTTCGTCCTGGGCCGAGAGCTTCATCAGAGCCCGCGTGGCCTCGTCGGGGGCGTGCTCGTGCAGGAACCACAGGAGCTGCACGAAGGAGCCCTCGCCGAGCACCGAGAGCAGCAGCGAGGCCAGCTCGAAATCCGGCTCGTCCACCAGGGTCTGCAGGGAGCGCTGGCCGCCGGCGGTCGACAGCCCGGGGGCGCGGCCGAACAGGCCCAGGCGGCGCGTGAAGACCTCGATGTGGCGCGCCTCGTCGGCAGCGGTGATCGCCAGCAGCTGCTGGACCTCGCGGAAGTGCGGGTGCACCTGGGCGGCGAAGCGCGCCGGCACGATCAGCGCGGCGGTCTCGTTCTCGATCAGATAGGTCAGGACCTGGGCCAGGGCATCCTCCAGCTCGTCGCTGTGGGTGCGCGGCAGGTCCCAGGGGATCGCCTGGGCCGGGCTCCACTGCCCCGCCAGGGCCTGGGCCAGCAGGCTCTGCACCTCGTCGGCCCACAGGGCGTCGCGCCGATCCAGCTGGAAGTGAAAGCGCGGCCCGCCGGCCTCGACCGCGGCGCCGCGCGCGGCCAGACCCCAGTGGGCTGGGGCCCGCTCCGCCAGGGCCCCTGGGGCGCGGGCATCCGCGCCTCCCGAACGCTCCGCGCCCGCCCAGCGCGCGCCGCGGCCCGGGCCCGGCTCGATGAAACCCACCAGGCGGGCTCCGGAGGGCGCGGCGCCGGCCGCCAGGACCTCAGCGGGCGTCGCGGCCCGGAAGCGCTCCCCTTCACCCCGCGCCCAGGTGGAGAGGTGCAGGGCCAGATCCACAGCCGTGCCATGCACAGGCAGCCCGCCGAGCGCCACGGCGGCCGCCGGCGCCGCCAGGGCGCGGCGCAGCAGGACCGTGGCCCCGTCCTCGAGGCCGAGCGGGCCGAGGTCGAGCACCGGCGCGGCCGGCGCGGAACTCTGGCCCGCGCCGCGCGGGCTCGGGGTCGGCGTGGGAATCGGCTGGTCCATGGTCTTGGATCGTGTCAGCGGCCTCGGGCGGCGGAAGCTCGGATCGGCGCGCTGAGCGGGGGGCGAGCCTCGGCGCGCGAGAGGCCCGCGTCAGCGCTCGGGCGCACTCCGGGTCGATTCCCGGACGACCCCCTGGCCGCTCACGCGCCCATACGGCTCAGGAACGGCCGCAGGAAGTCGAAGCGGTCCACGGCGCGCTCCAGCAGGGCGTAGCCCTCGGTGCGCCCGGGCCGCCAGGCCTTGAGGCCCTCGAGGTCCATCAGCCCGCGCACCTCGGGGTCCTCGTAGCGCATCGAGAGCAGCAGCTCGGTGAAGCGCGCGAGCAGCGCCTGCGGCGCGCCGTCGAGGGCGGTGAAGTTGCAATGGTCGTAGCGCCCGGTCTGGGCCAGCACGCGGGTCGCCCCGGGGCTGAGCAGACCCTCGCGCCCGAACAGCAGGTGGTTGCCGTCGATCAGACAGGCCGCGTCGACCTCGCCGCGCAGCAGCGCCCGCACCGCATCGCGCTCGCCGCCGATGTGATCGCCGTGCTTGCCGAGCAAGACGTCGAAACGGCGCACCTCGACGTCGCGCCCGGGCTCGAGGCCCGCTTCCGCCAGGTGCAGCAGCGGGATCAGCGTGGCCTGGGGCGAATCGCTGGCGCCCACGCCCACGCGCTTGCCGCGCAGGTCCCTGAGGCTCGCCACGGGCCCGTCGCTGCGCGCGATCACCAGGGAGGTCAGGTCCTGGTCCGTGTCGCGCATGGCCAGCGCCCGCGCGCGCCGGCCCCGTTGGCGCGCGACGCGCTCGGCCTGCAGCCAGGCCAGGGGCGAGTTCCAGGCCACATGGAAAGCCCCCGCGAAATGCTGCTCGACCTGGCGCTCGTAGTTGCTGTAGAGCACGTAATCGAACGGCAATCCGCGGCTTTCGAACCAGCGCTGGAAACCGTCCCAGATCGGCACGACCTTGGCGTCGTAGGCCACGGCGCCAAGCACCAGGGTTTCGTGGTTGGGCATGGGGAGTTTGGGCTGCGGGCTCTGGATCAGCCGAACAGGGGCAGATTGCAGAGCGCCTTGCCGATGAAGTCGTACAGCTGGTCGGAGGTCGGCGCCATGATCATGGCCGCGCGCGCGTCGCGGAAGCGGCGCTCGACGCCCACGTCCTTGCGGAAGGCCTGGCCGCCGCAGACGCGCATGGCCAGATCGGTGACCTCCCGGGCGGTTTCCGCGGTGGCGGCCTTGACCTCCAGCACGCGCAGCATCGCGTCGGGGCGCCCGGCTTCCAGCGCCGCGATCGTGTCCAGCCACAGGGCGCGGGCCGAGTCGGCCTGGATCTTCATGCGCGCCAGGTAGGCGCGGATCGTGGGCAGATCGCTGAGCGGCGAGCCGGAAAGGTGCTCGTACTTCATGCCCGTGGCGTGCTCGGCGGTCTTCTCGACCACGGCCGCGGTCATGCCGACCGAACCGGCCGAGATCAGCGTGTTGAACAGGGGCAAAACGGTCTGCATCATGATCCCGAAGCCGCCGCCGTCGGGGCCCAGGCGGTTCTTGGCCGGGATGCGCGCGCCCTGGGCAGCCACCGGCGCGGAGTCGTTGCCGCGCAGGCCGAGGCCGTCGAAACGCGCGGTGGGGCGGATGCCCGGCGTGCTGCGCGGGACCAGCCAGAGGCTGCTCTCGCCCGTGCCCGCGGCCGGCTTGCTCGACCAGACGAAGGCGTCCGCGGCGCTGGCGGAGGTGATCCAGCTCTTCTGGGCATCGAGCACGACCTGGTCGCCGGCGGGCTGGGCGCTCGAGAGCGGCGCCCAGAAGTGCGAGCGCGAGCCGCTCTCGCTGAAGGCCAGGGTCGACAGGTGGCGCCCCGCGGCGATCGCGCGGCGGGTTTCCTGGTCCCCGTGGGCTTCGATCACCGCGGTGCCCGCGTAGTGCATGGTCATGACCATGGCCGAGCTGCCGCATTCGCGCGCCAGGCGCTCGATCACCTGGGCCGCGGCTGCGAGGCCCAGGCCGAGGCCGCCGACCTCGCGGGCCGAAATCAGGCCGAGCAGCCCGCGTTCTCGGCAGGCTTCGACGGTCGGGCGGGGGAAGGCCGCTTCGGCATCGACGCGCACGGCGTGCTCGCGGGCCACCAGGGCGGCCTGTTCGGCCGCGGCGAGGAAATCGTTCTTCAT
>JBILNK010000335.1:0-2629 GCA_044375105.1 Planctomycetota bacterium | reverse complement strand
TGGACGGCGGGCGCTGTGGCGCGCCGCCGCAGGCGCCGTAAGTTCAATTCGGTACTGACTTTGTGAAACGGCGCTGGGGCTGAAGGGCGCGGCACGGGGATTGCATCGGGAGGCGCGGGCCCGTTCCCGGTTTCCCCCCTCCCCATGCTGCTCCGAACCACCTCCCTGCTGCTGCTGAGCCTCCCCGCCCTGTCCCAGTCCGAGACCTGGCGCTACTACCGCCCGGGCAACACCGGCATCCAGGGGGACTTGAACGAAGCGGTCTTCGTCGGCCCCGATGGGGACCCCATCATCGGCGGCTACGACCCGTCCTTCGAGGAGGGCGGCTTCGCCAAGTTCGTGCAGGCGGAGAACCGCTGGATCAACGTCTCGAACATCGACTACCCGGTCATCGGGCACCCCAACCTGACCGGCACGGCCCGCGTCAGCGACATCGTCTCCGACCCGAGCGGCGTCCTGTGGCTGAGCACCTGGCGCGGCCTGCTGCGCTATGACCCGGCGATCGGCCCGAGCTCGGTCACGAACCTGGCCGCACAGATCCCGGTGCTGGTCAACGGCGGCGCCCGCGACATCGACCGGGCCCCGGACGGCAGCCTGTGGATCGCTCTGCTCGGGCAGGGCGGCGCCCAGGGCGGCCTGCTGCGCTACCAGCCGGCCACGGGGGCCTCCAAGTACTGGACCGGCGGCGCAACGCCGACCGGCGGCGACGGCTGGCCGCAGCTGATCTGGAACGTCGGCAACGTGGCCGTGCAGCCCAAGCCCGGCGGCGGCTACCTGGTCTGGTGCGACGCGGACAACGGGGCCTCCCAGGCGATCTTCGACAGCCAGACCGGCGCCTTCAGCTACCAGGAGTTCAGCTTCACCCCCGGCAGCATCCTGGAGTTCCTGGGCAAGGACTCGGTCGACGACACGGGCCATCTGTGGGCCCGGCGTTTCGTGGGCTTCTCCGGCAGCAACGCGGTGTATTCGATCGACTATCGGCGCCCGGATGGCACCTGGGTCACCCCGGCCCAGCCGGCGCTGGCCGGCGGCACGCCGGCGGTGTGGGCCTTCAAGGCCTTCGGCGACCGCCAGGCCCTGCTGGCCGACGGAGCCGGGCGCGTGCGGCGCTTCAACGGCTCGGCTTGGCTCGACTACGGCGTCTGGAACGGCGGCGGCGGATTCACCAACTCCCTGGACATCGACGCCAGCGGCAACGTGTGGGTGGCTGGCTCCGGCGGAGCCGCGAAACGCAGCGCGGCCAGCGGCACCTGGCAGCGCTACCGCGTCACGAACACGAGCCAATTCGACTCCTTCAACAATTCCCTGGCCATCGATGCCGTCGGCGGCCGGATCGCGGCTTGTGCCAACGCCGGCCCCGGCTTCGGCGGCATGGTCCTGTTCGACGGGCAGCGCTGGACGGGCTTCAACAACTTCACCTATGGGCTGGGCAAGCCCTGGCCCTTCCCGACCGACAACTCCGAAGCCCTGACCTTCCGCGCCGGCGGGTCGATCGCGGTGAACCCGATGTTCAACGGCATCCGCCAGTGGGACGGCGCCGCCTGGACCAACCTGAACGGCCCCAGCGAGTCCCTGGATCTGGCCGAGGACTCCCTGGGGCGCCTGTGGAGCCTCGGCGATTACTTCAGCCTGCGCTATCTGGCGGGCGGCGTGTGGACCGAGGCCGGGTTGATCGGCCTGGGCCGCGAGCTGCGCCTCGACCCGGAGCTGCCCGGCACGGTCTGGGCGGCCAGCAGCTTCGAGATCAAGCGCACGGACGGGGTCGCCAGCTTCGCGCGCCAGATCGACGATTTCCCGATGCTCTCGACCCAGAGCGACACCTTCTCGGGCCTGGCCATCGCGCCGGGCGGGATCGCCTGGTTCGGCGCTTCGGTGCAGCTCGGGCTGGGCGGCAGCGGCGGAGCCCTGTTCCGCCTGGACGCGAACACCGGCCAGTACCAGGTCTGGCGCCACGACCAGGGCTGGCCGTTCCCCGGGCAATTCGTGCAGCCGCTGGCCTGCACGCCCGACGGCCGCCTGTGGATGCAGTACGACAGCGACTTCCTGACCGCCCAGCGCGGCCTGTGCTGGTGGGATGGCCAGAACGTCGGCGTGTATCCGGCGCCGCCCTTCGGCGAGCCCCAGTGGGGCGGCCTGCCCCATGCCCAGATCGCGGCCCTCGAGGTCCTGCCGATCCCGGGCGGGTACGAGCTGTGGATGAGCTGCAAGAGCCGCGGGCTGGCCGTGCTCAAGGTCCAGAAACCCGGCTCGATCAGCGCCTTCGGCTGCGGGCAGAACCCGGCCGGCTCGCTGTTGGCGAGCGGCTCGCCGAGCCTGGGCGGCAGCCTCGGCTTCGCGCTCGACAACCCGCTCGGCAGCCAAGCCCCCGGGGCCGCCAGCCTGCTGGTGCTCTCCACGAGCCCCGCCGGCAGTCCCTGCGGGCTGCCGGTGCCGGGTTGGAACATGGCGCCGGCGGCGCCCACCGGCGAGCTGCTGGTGGGTCAGCCCTTCGCGCTGAGCCTCGCTGGCGCGCCCTGGGCCGGCCCGGGCCAGCCGGTCTCCTGGACCCTGCCGGTGCCCAACCAGCCGAACCTGATCGGCGTGCGCTTCTACGCCCAGGGCGCCCTGATCGACCCGACCGGCACGGGTC
>JBILNK010000155.1:0-10407 GCA_044375105.1 Planctomycetota bacterium | reverse complement strand
CCGAGACGATTTTTTCTCAGCCTGTCAGCCCGGCGGGCGCAGGCCCACCAGGGAAACGCTGCTCGCTTCGACGCCCACGTCGAGATACTCGGGGTCGACGATCGTGACCTCGCCGCCCTCGGGCAATTGGATCGTGACGCGCTGGGCGTCGCGCATCAGCACCCGGCCGGCGATCACGCCGCCCTTGGTGCGCACGCGGACGCGCTCGGTGCCGACCCGCGGGCCGGCGCTGGCGGTCAGGGGTTTGGTCGGGTCCAGGTGATCGACCCCGGAGACCCGCGCCAGATCCAGGGTCAAGGCGCCATCGACGGTGGCCAGCACCAGCCGGCGTCCGCCCGCTTCCTGCAGCATCCCGTCGAAATACTCGCCGTTCGAGAGCCGCACGCGCACCGGCCCCACCGCGGGAGTCAGCAGGGGACGCTCGCTGGCCAGCAGATCGGCGGTCACCTGGCGGCCCGCGAAGATATGAGAGAAGTCGGAGGGTGCGGCGCGCGAGATGCTGGTCAGGGGGGCCGGCAGCACCACCTGCTCGCCGAGCGGCAGCACCGCGGAGCGCTTCTCGAGACCGGCGAGGGGGTCGGCTTCTGGATCCTCCGAGGGCTCGCTCCCGCCGGCGCCCGAGGCCCGGGTCGGGCCGAAGGCGAACTCATCGGGCGCGGCCGCGGGTTCTCCGGGCAGCTCGAGAGGCTCGAAGGCGCCGGATTCATCGATCTGGGTGTCGGGATCCTCGACCATCACCAGGGCCTCGCCGTACTCGCGGGGCAGCGCAACTCCGCCGCCGCTGTCGAAGCGCTCCCCAAGCCAACCGGCCACGGAAAAGCCCGAGCCGGCCCCCGCGGAGCCGGCCGGCGATTCGGCTGCGTCCAGGGTTGGACGCGCCGCCGGCGTCTGGCCGCCGGGCTTCTGGAGGCCCGCTTTGGGCGTGTTCGTCTTGGCCACGGGGCTGCGCGGCGTTGCCTTGGGGGACTCATCCCCGCGGGCGGCCGTCCGGCCGCTCTCGAGTTCCGTGGTGTCGCCGCCCGGCAGCACCACCGCCAGGCCGGCGCCCAGCACCAGCGCGGCTGCCCCGGCCGCCAGGGCCCGGCGACCGCGCGAGCGGGTGGGAAGCTCGGTCCGCGCGAAATCGTCCAGGCTGCCCACGGACACCGGCAGGGCGGGCTCGCTCTGCGGAACCTCCTCGAACGCCCCTGCGGAGTCCTGCTCGGCGGCGTCCTGCGGCGCCTCGCCGGCGGCCTCCCCTGCGGCCAGGGAGGCCTCGAAGGCGACCCGGATCTCTTCGACGGCGGCGCCGGAGTCGAGCACCACGGCCGGCTCCGCTTCAGCGTCCACGTTCGATTCGCCGAGCTCCGCGGACGGGGCGGCGGCCGCCGGGTCGGTGAAGTTGGCCACCGCTTCCAGCCCGGGGATCAGGCGCGCGGCTTCCTCGGGGGTCAGCTGGCGCGCTCCGCGGGCGGGGCGGCTCTTGTACTTGGACTCTTGGCCCTCGTTCGAGTCGGAGGGGTTCAGGGGGGGGTCCTGGGCCGGATCTTGGTCTTGAGCCATGGCGGAAAAACGCGCTGGGCCGCGCAGGGCGGGCCGGGGGGAACGGTTGTGTATCGGCCCGCCCCCCCCCGAGACCCGAGTCCCTACGGCCTCGCTTCCCGGCCCTCGCCCTGGGACTTGCCCGGGGGCGGGCCATGCCGCAGGCTCCCGCCGTGGAGAGCCCCCTGCGCTTCGGCCCGGCAACCCAAGGGCTGCTGCCGGACCAACGGGTGGGAACTTTGTTCCTGCTGCGGCACGGCCAGCTGGTCGCCCAGGAGCGGCGCCTGCTGCGCGGACAGGCCGAAGCGGAGCTCTCCGAGCGCGGCCAGAGCGAGCAGCAGGCCCTGGTGCGCTGGCTGGCAGCGGAGGGCGGCGGGTTGGACGAGGTCTACAGCAGCGACTTGCTGCGCTGCCGGGGGCTCGGCGAGGCCCTGGCGGCCCGGCTCGGCGTGCCCCTGCGACTCGATGCGCGCCTGCGCGAGCAGCACCTCGGGCGCTTCGAGGGCCGTGATTGGGAGCAGCTCTCCGTGGAGTATCCGGAGGAAGTGCGCGCCTATTGGGCCGATTACGTGCACGGACGGCCTCCGGGTGGCGAAAACCTGACGGACGTGGCCCAGCGGGCCGGCGAGTTCCTGGCGCAACACGCCGAGGGCTGGCTCGGCCGGCGCGTGGCCGTGGTGACCCACGCGGGCGTGCTGCGCGTGCTGCTCTGCCGCATGCTCTCGATGCCGCTCGGCGAAGCGCTGCGCTTCGCGCCGCCCACCGGCAGCCTGTCGCTGCTGCGCCACAGCTCGGCCGGCTTCGTGATCGAAGGCCTGTTCCTGAGGCCGCCGACCCCATGATCCGGGTCTGGCTCAGCGGTTCGGCGGGCACCGGCAAGACCAGCCTGGCGCGCGCCCTGGCCGAGCGGCTCGGCCTGCCCTACATCGAAGAGGGCATGCGCCGGCGCCTGGAGGCGGGCCTCGACGTCTCGCGGCTCGACGCAGCGACCTACGACCGCCTGCTGCTCGAGCTGTTCGAGGAGCAGCGCCAGCGCGAGGCGGCCTGCCCGGCGGGCTTCGTAGCCGATCGCTCCCCGGCGGATTTCGCCGCTTTCGCGCTGCACTACGGCAGCTTCCACGATCGCGCTTTCACCGAAGGTCTGGTCAGCGCGGCCCTTTCGGCCCTCGATCCCGCCGGGCACCTGATCCTCTTGCCCTGGGGCGTGCTGCCGCTCGAGCACGACGGCGTGCGCTCCACGGACCGCTGGCTGCAGTTCCGCTTCCAAGCCCTGGTCGAAGGCCTGGTGGCGCGCTACGCCCAGCCTGGGCAGACGCTTTGGCTCGGCAGCGAGCCACAGAGCCTGGAGCAGCGACTCGAGCGTGCGCTGGTCTGGCTCGCAGCCCGCGGCGCGACCCCGCGGCCTGCGCGCTCCGCTCAGGGCCCCGGCTCAAGACCCTGAAGAGGAATCGACCCGGGCTGCGTCGGACCCGCCGACGGCGCCAGGGAGCCAGAGCCCGTTGGGCGGCACCGGGGCGGCTCCCGCCTGCGCCGGGGACGGCGACCGGCGGGCGAATCGCTGCAGAGCGCGCGGCTCTGCAGCCGGGGCTCACGCCGGGTCGCTCGATGCGCGGCGGGCGCGG
Source organism: Planctomycetota bacterium (assembly GCA_044375105.1). Classification (GTDB taxonomy): domain Bacteria; phylum Planctomycetota; class UBA1135; order UBA1135; genus JBIKLM01. The sequence continues at coordinate 7,264 of JBILNK010000155.1, read as the reverse complement.
CCGTTCAGCCGCGCCGCAGCACCCGATGCGCGCCTTGGCGCAGGGTCACGCCGATCGCATCGAGGTGCTCGAGCAGCGGGATCAGGAACTTGCGCGTCGTGCCCAGGGCCTCGCGCAGCTCGGGGATCTCGAGCTGGCCGTTGCGGCGGCAGTTCTCTTCGACCGCGGCCAGCGCGCGCTGGAAGGCCGCTTGGCTGAAATACATCCCGGGGGCGGCGCGCACGGCCAGGCCCAGGTCCACCAGACCGTCGAGCAGCGCGCGCGTGCGGCGCTCTTCCGCGGGGTTGGGGGAAAGCTCCGCCAGCCCCTTGGGCATCAGGCCGCCGCGCTCGAGCTCCTCGAACAGCGCCTTGGCGCGCGGATCCATCTCGCGGCGCGGGCCCGGCAGGCGCAGCTGGCCGCCGGGCAGGCGCTCGAGCAGCCCGCGGGCCAGGGCCACCTCTAGGGCGAACTCCGCGGCGACCGCGCCGCCCTCCAGCGCTGCTTCGATCTCGGCCCGCGGCGCGAGCTGGCGCTCGGGGTGGGCCTTGAACCAAGCCGCCAGGGCCGCGGCCAGGGCGCGCGCGTCGCGCTCGGCCACCCGGGCGCTGGCGAAGCGCGGCCCGCGCCCCGCGCCGACCACGGCTCCGCTCGCGCCCAGGGCCGCCAGGCGTGCTTCGATGCGCTCGAGCGGCTCCTTGACGCGCTCGGCCAGCTCGCGCGCGCCCAGGGGCTCGCGGTCGCTGCGCTCGAGTTCGGCCACCAGTCGCCCGTCCAGATCCGTGAGGCTCGCCTCCACGCGCCCGAGGCCGTCGAGCACGAAGGCCTTGCCGCGCTTCAGGCGATGGCGGCTCTCTTCGAGCACCACACCGCCCCCCAGGGTCAGCTCCGGGCTCTCGAGCCGCAGCACGAAACGATCGCCGGGGGCCACCACCGTGGGCCGGTCGAGCCGGAGCTGGGCCAGGGCCGATTCCCCGGGCGCGAGGCTCGCGCCCTCGAGCAGCACCAGCTCGCCCGCCGGATCGTCGGTGCCGGCGTGCAGGCGGATGCGGGTGCGATCCTTGAGCGCACGCGGCAGGGCGGCGCTGAGCGTCACCCGCGCCGCCAGCAGGGCGCTGCCGTGGAAGTAGCCCGGCGTGGCCAGCACGTGGCCGCGCACGGCGGCGTCGCGCTCGAGGTCCGCGAGGTTGAGCGCCGAGGAGTGCCCGGCGCGCACGCGCTCCGTGCGGCCGCCGTAGGCCTGCAGGCCGCGCACCTTGGCGCGCTGGCCGAGGGGCAGGAGTTCGAGCTCGTCGCCGACCGCGGCCGCGCCGGAGAGCGGGATGCCGGTCACCACCGTGCCGAACCCGGGCTTGCTGAACACGCGTTGGATCGGCATGCGGAACAGGCCCTGGTCCGAGCGCGGCGGGGTTGCGAGGGCCGCCGCGATCAGCGCCGCGCGCAGGTCCTCGATGCCGGCTCCGGTGTGGGCCGAGACCTCGATCAGCGGCGCGTCTTCCAGGAACGTGCCGCGCACCGCCTGGCGCACGTCGTCCTTGGCCAGCTGGACCAGCTCCGGGGCCACCAGGTCGATTTTGTTGAGCGCGATCAAGCCCTTCGAGAGCCCCAGGATCTGCATGATCGCCAGGTGTTCGCGGGTTTGCGGCATGACGCCGTCGTCCGCGGCCACGACCAACAGCACCAGATCGATGCCCGTGGCCCCCGCCACCATGTTGCGGATGAAGCGCTCGTGCCCCGGCACGTCCACCAGCCCCAGGCGGCAACCGTCCGGCAGCGGCAGGTTAGCGAAACCAAGGTCGATGGTCAGCCCGCGCTCCTGCTCCTCTTTCAGGCGATCCGGGTCGATGCCGGTCAGCGCCTTGACCAGGCTGGATTTGCCGTGGTCGATGTGGCCGGCGGTGCCGACGACGAGGGGCAGGATCTGCATGGCGGGCCGGCATGGTAGAGCCGCAGGCGCCCCGGCGCGCGGGCTGGGTCGGAGCCGGCCCCCGCGGGCTGGCTGCTAGGCTCTACCCCATGCCCTCCCGCCCCGCCGATCGCCCGCCCCTCGAGCTGCTGGCGCCCTGGCTGCGCCAGCGCTTCGGGCAAGCGCTCCACCGCGTGGCCCTGGACGCCGGCTCCACCTGCCCCAACCGCGACGGCACGCGCGGCCGCGGGGGCTGCGTCTATTGCGACGTCGAGGGCTCGGGTACCGGCGCGCTGAAGAGCGGCCTCGACATCGGTAGCCAGCTGCGCTTGGGCCTCGAGCGCATCGCCAGGCGCGGGCCCGACGTGGGCGCGATCGCCTACTTTCAAAGCTATTCGAACACCTACGTGGCCCCAGAGCGCCTCGACGAGGTCCTGGCCGCGGTCGAGCCGTGGCTCGATGCCCCGCCAGAGGGCCTGCCGCCGATCCGCGTGCTGGCCCTGGCCACGCGCCCGGACACCCTCCCGGAGTGGGCCCTCGCACGCCTCGAGCGCCTGGCCAGCCGCGTGCCCGTGTGGCTCGAACTCGGTCTCGAAGCGGCCGACGACGGCGTGCTCGAGCGCATCCATCGCCTGCACAGCGTGGCCGAATTCGAGGACGCCGTGGCGCGCGCCCAGGCCCGCGGCCTGGCGGTCGTCGGCCACGCCATCCTGGGCCTGCCCGGGGATGGGCGCGCGGGCGCGCGCCGCACCGCTGAGGTGCTAGCGCGGTCCGGGGTCGAGGGCGTCAAGGTGCACCACCTGCTGGTGCTGCGCCGCACGGTGCTCGAACGCTGGTGGCGCGATCAGCACAGCGGCGCCAAGGACCACGGCCTCGAGCTGCTCACGCCCGAGACCTATGTGGATTGGCTGGCGGATTTCGTCGAGCGCCTGCGCCCCGAGCAGGTGCTGCACCGTTTGACGGCCGATGCGCCGCCGGGCCAGGAGCTGGCCCCGCGCTGGACGGTCGCCAAGGAAGAGGTGCGCCAGCGCCTGATCGCCGAGCTCCAGCGCCGGGGCAACGCCCAGGGCAGCCACGCCGGGCGCTCCGGGGAGGGCCCGCTCCCCCACACGACCCGCTGACAGGCTGAGAAAAAAATCGACTCGAGCTCCGCCCGAGCCGTCGAATCAGCCCGTCAGCATGCCTTGGGGGTCGCCATCCGGCGGCGACTGCGGCCGAGACTCGGCGCCCGGATGGCAACCGGCAGCCGCTCAATCCCAGGTGTACAGGATGCGCTGGCACTTGGGGCACTGCACCAGCTCGCGGCCCTTGGTCAGGCGCACGTAGATGTTGGTCGGCACCTGGATGTGGCAGCCCTGGCAGGTGCGGTTGTCGAGGGCGGCCAAGGCCACCCCGCCGCGCACTTCAAGTAGCCGGTCGTAAGTGCCGAGCACGTCGGACGGCACCTGGTTTCCGATGCGCTCGCGTCGCTCGCGGCCCAGCGTGTCGGCGCGCGCCTGGGCGCGGGCCAGCTCGGCCTCCACGTTGGCGGCGAACTCGGCGAAGACCTTCTCGCTGGCCTCGATCTCTTGGCCGAGCTTCTTGGCTTCGAGCTCGGCGGCGTCAGCCTTTTCGACCAGCTGCAGGCCTTTCTCGTCCCCGTCGCTGATCTCGCGCTTGAGGTTGCGGATCTCGTGGCTGTAGGCGGCGATCAGGGCCTGGTCCGCGCGCGTGTTGCCCGAGGCGGTCTCCAGCTGGCGGATGCGCTGCCGGCGCACCTTGGCGCCGTCCTCGAGCTCCTTGATCTGCACCCGCAGGCGGAACACCTCGGCATCGAGCTCCTGCTTGCGGCCGATCTGGGTGTCGATCGCCGAGCGCTTTTCCTGGCGCTCGCGGGGCAGGGCCTCGAGTTCCCGGCGCACGCGGTAGAGGTCTTCGTCGAGCTCTTGGAGATCGCGGAGGATCCGCAGCAGGTCGCGCATGGGGGCGGGGCGAAAGGGCGGGGGCGAGGCGTTCCCCGCTTCCAGGTGGACGCGGGTGGACCGGGCAGCTTAGCGGGGCACACCGGGCGGCCCCAAGCCTGCCGCCGACTCTCCAGAGTCGGGGGCGAGCGTCGACCGCCCCGCCCGCGCGCCCCGGGGGGGGCCTCGCGGGGACCGGCGGGGCCGCCCACCGGCAGGTCGCCACCCCCCAGCCCGGATCGGAGAACCGCCCAGCCTGGCCCGCTCGCGAAGCGCGGGGCGCTCCGCTCCGGCGCGACCCGGCCGGAAGGCTCTCTGACCCACCGTGTCGCGGCGGAGGTGCGCCGGCGCGCCGAGCGCAGGGCAGGTTCCGACGCCCGCCGGCCCGGAGGAGATCGCCGCCTCGGGCCGCCCCAGCCCGCGAGCCCAGACCGGGCGGGCGCCTTTTCGAGCGATTTCGAGCCCCCGAAGGCTTGCCCCGGCCGAGCCGGCCGCCCGACCTAGCCCCAGGCCGGGCTGGCGGGCCTCGCTTGGCGTCTGCGCCGTGCCCCTTTCGCCGGTCGACTTTCGCCGGTCGACTTTTGCCGGTCGCCTTTTGCCGGTCGCCTTTTGCCGGTCGCCTTTTGCCGGTCCCCCCCCCCCGACCGGGCGGCGCGGCTCAGCCCGAAGGCCTCCAACCGGCGAGGGGCGCGGCCCGGGCCCAGCCCGAGCCGCAAGGTTTCCGAGCCCGCGCCGCTCGGGGCCGCTGCACCTGCCGGCTTGCTCGGCGCCCGCACAGGCGGGCGCCGGAGGGCGAGCCGCAGGCCTCGCACGGGCTGCCGTCGCCTCTCGGGCGCAGCCCGAGCGGATTTTTTCTCAGCCTGTCACTCGTTGTCGAGCAGCAGGTCCTTGTCGTCAAAGTCGTCGTCTTCGATGACCACGCCATCGAGGAAGCTCGAGAGCTGCCGGGCGCGCACCGGATGACGCAGCTTGCGCACGGCCTTGGCTTCGATCTGGCGCACCCGCTCGCGGGTCACGCGGAAGATCCGGCCGACCTCCTCCAAGGTGTACGTGTAGCCATCGCCGATGCCGTAGCGCAGTTTGATGATCTCGCGCTCGCGGAAGGTGAGCGTCGAGAGCACCTCGTTGATGCGCTCCTTGAGCATCTCGTGGCCGGCGGCCTGCACCGGGCTCTCGGCGGATTCATCCTCGATGAAGTCGCCAAAGTAGCTGTCGTCGCTGTCGCCGATCGGCCGATCCAGGGAGATCGGGTGCTTGCTGATCTTCATCACCCGCTTGGCCTCCTCGATCGAGATCTCGGCGGCCTCGGCGACCTCCTCCACGGAGGGTTCGCGGCCCTTGGCCTGGACCAGCTTCTTGGTGACGTTGCGCAGCTTGCTCATCGTCTCGATCATGTGCACCGGGATGCGGATGGTGCGCGCCTGATCGGCGATGGAGCGGGTGATCGCCTGGCGGATCCACCAGGTGGCGTAGGTCGAGAACTTGTAGCCGCGGCGGTACTCGTACTTCTCGACGGCCTTCATCAGGCCGGTGTTGCCCTCCTGGATCAGGTCCAGGAACGACAGGCCCCGGTTGCGGTACTTCTTGGCGATCGAGACCACCAGGCGCAGGTTGCCGCTGGAGAGTTGGCGCTTGGCCTCCTCGTACTCTTCGAAGTGCAGCTTGACCTGGTCCGTGCGGCGGCGCAGGCGCTCGGCGGGCTCGAGGGCCTTGAGCTCGAGCTCGGCCAGCTGGTCCTGCAGTTCCTTGAGGGGCTGGCCAGACTTCTTGGCCGCCTTCATGGCCGCGATCTTGCGCTCGATCGAGCGCATCTCGCGATAGTGCTCCTCCATCACGTCGATGTAGGGGCGGACCTTCTTGACCTGCAGGTGGCACTCCTCGATCAGGATCACCAGCTTGCGGCGCAGGCTCTGGACCAGCGCCAGGGAGCCCGAGCGCTCCTGCTTGGTCTGCTTGCCGTCCAGCAATGGGCGGTAGGCCTCGCGGATGCGCTCGACCAAACGCTCGATGGTGGCGATGTTGACCGGCAGGCGGCGCTGCAGGAACTGCTTGCCCAGGGTCTCGACGATCTTGGGATCGTCGTCAGGCTTGGGATTCGGGTTGACCTTGAGCGTGCGGTCGAAGGCCAGCTCGCCGCGCTGGACCTGCTGGAGGGTGTCCAGGCTCTCGGTCATGCACAGGCCCGAGCCCATGCACTTCTTGCGGAAGCGCTTGCGGGTGATCTCGATCGTCTTGGCCAGGAAGATCTCCTGGTCGCGGGTCAGCAGCGGGATCTCGCCCATCTGCGTGAGGTACATGCGCACCGGATCGTCGATCTTCTCCGGGGCCACGACCCGCTCGAGCGGCGCATCGAGCACGTCGGCGGCGCGTTCGGTCAAGGGCCGGCCCACGTCGCCGTCGACCACCGGCACGACCTCGCCTTCCTCGGCGTCGTTCTCGTCGACCACGTCGATGCCCTGGTCCTCGAGGGCCATGAAGACCTGGTCCATCTGATCCGGCGGGATGAACTGGTCCTCCAGGAGCTTGTTCATCTCCTGGTAGGTCAGGTACCCGCGCCGGGTGCCCTCTTCGATCAAGAGCTTGAGGATGTCCTCGGTCTTGTCGGCGGCCGAGGCCTTGTCGGCGCCCTCGCCCTCCGGAGAAGCCTCGGAGGCGCCGCGGTCCCGCAGGGGACGTGCGGTCTGGGAGGCGCGGGATACGCCCTTGGATGCGGCCTTTTGTTGGTTGGCCCGTTGGGTCATGGTGCGGGGAAGCCCGGGGGAGCGGGCTCGGCGCGGTGCGGTCGCTGCGCCGTCGGTCGTGGAGCAGGGTGGCTCATCCGCGCAGCCGGCTCCCTGCCGCGACGCGGCGACGGGCCCCGTGGGGCTGCCGTCCTGGGAGCGCTGCCTGGATCGAGCGGCACCCGGGATCCAGCGGATCGGCGGGCAGCGGCGCGAGGCGGCGGTTGGTGAGGAGGTGACGCGGGCCGATCGAGGCTCCGGTGCAGCGCGGGAGCGTCTGGGGATCGCTGGGGTCCTGGGGCGCCTGTCCGGGCGGGGTGCGTCCGCGGGCCGGAGCCCGGGGCGGAGCGGGGAGGACAGGGGCGCCGGCCGCAGCAGGGGCGCTGCTCGGGGTGGGGCCTTGGGGATCGGTCCGTGGAGGTTTTGGTGAGCGCAGGGGACCTGGCGGAGCGGCGTTCCACAGCGGCCGGAGGACGCCACGGAATCGGCCGGAATCAGCCGGGGAGATCGGGGTACGGAGCCCAGGGGGCTGTGGAGGTCGAAAAACCGGGGGACCCCGGTTCGGGGCCCAAGGGTGTGCTACTGGCGGAGAGCCTCGAAAGGTACCGCCCGGAGGGCTCGCGGGCGCCGGGGAACGTCGACGGAGCGGGGGTCCGCGGCGCGGGCAGCCCGGCGCTCATCAAGCGCCCGGGGCGGCTTGGCGGAGCTGCCTTGTGCGT
>JBILNK010000154.1:0-10423 GCA_044375105.1 Planctomycetota bacterium | reverse complement strand
GTCGGGCAGACGGGATGGGCGCGTGGAGGGGCTGCTGGAGGTGCTGGAGGACGCCAGCCGGAACGGGGGCGAGCCGTTGAGTCATGGGAGGCTGTATCGCTGGCACCGGTGGTTGTTCGAGGGCGGCTCCGGCGGGCGGCAGCTCGAGCGGATCGGGGCGTACCGCGGGGGGGCCATCGAGGTGCTCTCGGGGTCGATCGGCAAGCCGCGGGTTCACTTCAGGGCGCCGCCGGCGGAGCGGGTGCAGGCCGAGATGGAGCGTTTCCTGGATTGGTGGAACGGGTCCAGGGACCAGGACCCCGCGCTGACCGCGGGCCTGGCGCACCTGTGGTTCGAGACCATCCACCCCTTCGAGGACGGCAACGGCCGCATCGGCCGGGCGATCGCCGATCTGACCCTGGCTCGGGCCGATGGGCGGCCGCGGCGCGCCTTCAGCCTGTCGCGGCAGATCCTCGAGGACCAGGCGGAGTACTACCGGGCGCTGGAAGCGGCGCAGAGGGTCGAGCTGGATGTCGGGAGCTCGATCGACCGGCATGCGTTGGAGGGGGCCCAGGCGGACCCAGATCCAGCGGGTCGGGAGCCAGCGGGGCAAGAGCCGGTGCGCCGGGGTCGAGTGGGCAGGGCTTCAGCCACGTGGGCTGCGGCGGATCAAGCGCTTTCGAACCGGGACGCGGCGGGAGACTCGGGGCCTCGGGCGGCGCTCGACGCCACGCCGTGGCTCGAGTGGTTCGTGGGTTGCCTCTCGCGGGCGGTCGGCCATGCGGAGCAGTCGCTCCAGCGCGCGAGCCTGCGCCATCAGCTCGGCCGGCAGGCGGGTCGTTTGGAGCTAAATCCCCGCCAGTTGAAGGTGCTGGAGCGGCTGATCGAAGCGGAGCCCCAGGGGCTTACCGGGGATCTGACCAACCGCAAGTACCGCTCGCTGACGGGGGCTTCCGACACCAGCGCCTCGCGCGACCTCAGGGAGCTGCTGGGAAAGGGGCTGCTCTCCCCCACCAACGCTCGCGGGCGCAGCACGGCATACCGCCTGAACCCCGCGGGGCTGGCGGCGGATGCGCGCTCGGTCGAGTGAGGTGGCCGCTGGCGGTCTGCTCGGGTGGAAGGGTGGACGGGTTGCCGAGTGCTCGAAAGGGGGAAAGATGGAGGGGCTAACCGGGCCTTGATGCGGGGCTCACGGTTTCTCTGTGATCGTCTCATAACCTTTGGGGGTGATGCCTGACAGCAGCGCGGCGGATGCACCGGGTTTGGCTGTTCCTGGGGCGCTGCCGGCTGGCGCGGCCCGAGGGCGCGGCGGGTTGCACTCCCTTTCGCAGTGGGAGACGCTCAACTTCCTGTGCACGAACCGCATCCCGAGGGTGCTGGCGTCGCGGCTGATGGGGCGGCTGAGTCGGATCCAGAATCCTTATTGGCTGCGCTCGTGTCTGGCTGTTTGGCGGCAGTTTGCGCCAGATCTGGACCTCACGGAAGCCGAGGGGACGGAGTTCCGCTCGCTGCACGAGGTCTTCACGCGGCGGCTGAAGGCCGGGGCGCGGCCGGTGGATCCCCGCCCGGACGTGCTGACCAGTCCCTGCGACGCGATCGTGGGCGCCATGGGGCGGGTTCAGGAGGGCCTGGTGCTGCAGGCCAAGGGCATGCCCTACGCGCTGCTCGATCTGCTGGGTTCCGAGGAGCTCGTCCAGCGCCACGAGGGCGGCTGCTACGTGACCCTGCGGCTGACCTCCAGCATGTACCACCGCTTCCACGCCCCCTGCGATGGGAGCTGGAGCGCGGTCCGCTACCTGGCCGGGGACGCCTTCAATGTGAACCCGATCGCCCTGAAGCGCATCCCCAGCCTGTTCTGCAAGAACGAACGCGCCGTGCTGGACTTCGAGGCGGTGCCCGGCGGCGGTGCGTTCACGCTGGTTCCGGTCGCGGCCGTCCTGGTGGCCAGCATGCGCCTGCATTGCCTGCCCCAGCCTCTGGACCTCCGCTACCGGGGCCCGCAGGCCATCCCGGCTCCCTGGACCTTCGCCAAGGGGGCTGAGCTGGGCTACTTCGAACACGGCTCCACCCTGCTCGTCTTCGCCACCGGTCCCTACCGGTTCGCTCCCCAGCTGGAAGAAGGCCGACGCATCCGCGTGGGCGAGCCCCTCCTCCAAGTCACGACCCCCTGACATCCAGCCATGCGCGCTCCCCTCCAAACCGGTCACGGACTCACCTTCCTGCAGGAGCTGCACCTGCAGCGCTGGGACGACCACCGCTTCTACCACCACAGCCGCATCAACCAGGCCCTGCACCTGGTCAGCGCTCTGTCGTTCCTGGCCGCTTATGTGGCCCTGTTCATCGATCCGGTGATTTCGGTTTTCCTGGGCTGGATCGTCTCCATGACCACGCGCCAAGCGGGTCACTTCTTCTTCGAGCCCAAGGGGTTCGACAGCGTCAATCAGGCCACCCACGAGCACAAGGAAGCCATCAAGGTCGGCTACAACCTCTCCCGCAAGGTGGTCCTGCTGAGCATCTGGGCCCTGGCGCCGGTGGCGCTCTGGATCTGGCCGACCCTGTTCGGGCTGTTCAGCGCCCCGGAGACCACCTGGCAGTTCCTGCACAACGTGGCGATTTCCTGGTTGGTCATCGGAGTGGCCGCGGTGGCCATCCGCACGGGCTATCTGGCGGCAACCCGCACGCCCCAAACGGGCCTGGTGTGGGCCACCAAGATCCTGACCGACCCGTTCCACGACGTGTGGCTGTACTGGCGCGCGCCGCTCTACCTCCTGCGCGGCGAATGGATCGATCCGATGGAGGATGTGCAGCGCAGTCAGAGCGCGACGACCGAAGCGTCGACGGCCTGAGCAAGAATCCGGACGGTGCCGAGCACAGCGCCGCCCCTCGAGCTGAAGGGGCGGCCGGCGCGGGGTTCATCTAACGCCGGCGGCTGAACTCGCTCCCGGCGTCGAGCGGTCCCTAGGCGGCGCTCCCGATCAGTCTTTCTGGCTGAGGACCGGCTCCTCGAGCTCTGCCGCGGAGACCGGCTTGCCGGCCGGTTCGTCGCGGACCGCGATAGGCGCAGGCGGGACCGGGTTCCAGTCGACAGCGCCCGCGGGCTTGGCAGACGCTGCACTTTGCAGGACCGCCTCGGGCTCGACCGGACTGCGGCCGCCCTGGATGCGACTCCAAACCGCTGCGGCCATTTCGCGCATTTGGATGCGGCGCAGGGTCTTGGCCGTGACCACCCCGGCCCCCCACCACCAGCCCGCGTCCCGCATGTCCTGGGCCGCGGCCAGGAAACGCGCTTCGACCTCGCTGAAGTCCTGTTCGGAGACGTGCAGGGGGAACAGGATCCTGCCGGTCCCGATCCAGTTGAGCGCGAGACCACGGCGCCGCAGGTAGTACTGGAACATCCAGTGGTAGCGACCGGGGCGATCGTACTGCACCAGCCAGATGGTCTCCCAGGCGGCGATGCGCACAGGAACGCCCAAACACACCAAAGATCGGTTCAAGCGCTCCACTCGCTCGGCCCACACGCCGCGGGCTTGGGCGTAGTGCGCGCGCACCTCGGGCTGCTCCAACTGGCGCAGGAACACATTCATGGCCGCCATCACGTAGGGATGGGAGTTGAACGTGCCGCGGGCGAAGCAGATGTCCGCGGGCCGGTCCTGGCGATAGCGCATCATCCAGCGGCGCGAGCCGCAGACCACGCCGATCGGGTAGCCGCCGCCCAAGGACTTGCCATAGGTGACGAGGTCCGCACGGATGCCGAAATACTCCTGGGTGCCCCCGGGAGCGAAGCGGAAGCCCAGGAACACGTCGTCCAAGATCAGGGCGATGCCGCGCTCGGTGCAGACCTGGCGCAGGCGCTGCAGCCACTCGCGGTACGCCGCCTGTTCGCTGCCCTTCGGCTGGCGCTGGGCGAGCAGGGTGCCGTCGCTTGGCGCCGCGGCATTGGGGTGCATGGACTGGATCGGATTGATCAGCACGCAGGCGATGTCCGTGCGCTTGCGCAGCACCCGCAGGGCCGCCTCGCTCATGTCGTTGAGCGTGTACACGTCCCTGGCCGGCAGCGGGTTGCCCGGCCCGGCCTGCACGCCGTCCCACCAGCCGTGGTAGGCCCCGCAGAAGCGCACCACCATTCGCCGGCGGGTGTGGTAGCGCGCCAGCCGCACCGCCTGCATGACCGCCTCGGTGCCGGACATGTGGAAGGTGGTCTGATCCAGGCCGCTCAGTTCCTTGAGGCGCCGGAGGTTGTCCAGGACGATGGGATGGTAGGCGCCCAGCAGCGGGCCGAGCTCCCCGGCGATGGCGTGGGATTCGGCGATAGCGCGCTTGTAGAAGGAGTAGCCGAGCACGTTGACCCCGTAGGAGCCACCCAGGTCAAAGTAGGTGTTTCCATCGGCGTCCGTGATGCGCAGGCCGTCGCTCTGCGCATAGACGGAAGCGACCGGCAGGCCCGCCTGCACGCCCTTGCGAAAGGCAAACGGCACGCGGTAGGCGTTGACGAACTCGAGGTCCGCCGCCATGGTCTGGATTTCCCGCGATAGCGCCAGCGAGCGGGGCGCTTTGTGCTGGAAATGGCCGGAGAGTTCGGCGAAGGCGCGCTTTCTCTGCTCAGCGACCTCCGCAGGCGCTCCGTCGGCAGCGAAAAAGCGCTCGCCGTCCAGCTCGTAGTAGGGCACCCAGCGGGAGACCCGCAGGGCCATGCGGGCGTGGCCGCGCAGGGAGGGGTGCTTGGCCCGCGAGAGTTCCAGTCGGCGCCAACCGGCGCGGGCCGCGAGTGCTCCCGCGCACGCGCCCAGGATCCACCAGGTGCTCATGGATTCAGCGCCCCCACTTTGAGACCGCCCTGTGCGCTAACCGCGGCACGCCGCGGAAGCAGCTCCAGATCCAGCTCCAGCGGGTAATCGGCGATCAGCTCCGGCGGCTCGGCTGCGGCCTGCTCCTCGACGGGCTCCACCCCTTTCCTGCGCTGGGATCGGCGCCGGTACTCGTCCGACTCCAGGATGGCGGAGAACGGCCGATCCACGCGCCGCGCCTCGACGAACTCGCGGGCCGCCAAGCCCATCTCGCGCCGCAGGCCATCGTCCATCAGGGTCACCATGGCCTCGTAGAGAGCCTCCACGTCGCGCCCCGGGATGCGCAGGCCGGTCCGGCCGTGCTGCATCAGCTCCTGGGGTCCACCGCAGTCGGACACGACCACGGGCAGACCGCTGGCTTGAGCCTCGAGGGGCGCGTTGCCCCAGGTATCGGTGGTGCTCGGGAACAGCTTGGCGTCGGCCGAGGCGATGGCCTGGGCCAGTTCGTGGCCCTCGAGCGCCCCGGTGAAGGTGACCGGCAGGTCGGCCAGGCGCTGGCGCAGGGCCTCCAGGTAGGGCCCGTCCCCCACGAAGATCAGGTGGGCCCGCGGGTCCTCGCTCACGAGGCGCCGGTAGGCGTCCGCCAGCAGGTCCAGGTTCTTCTCGAGGCTGACCCGACCGAGATAGAGGAAAAGCACGCGCTTGTCCGCATCCCGGAGTCCGAAGCGCTCCCAGAAGCCGGCGACCCGGTGGCGCGGATGGAAGCGCTCCAGGTCGACCCAGCGATCGAGCACCAGCAGCTTCTTCTTGCGCAGGCCGCGGGCATGCAGGAGCTTGGCGATGTAGGCCGAGGGCACGACCACCTCGTCCACCGAGTGATAGAAGAGCACCATGCACTTCCAGGTCAGCGCCTCGAGGCTGATGTCCTGGGTGTAGCTCTCCACGTACTCGGGGAAACTCGTGTGGTAGGTGGACGATGTCTCGAGCTGCAGCACCTTGGCGGCCAGCAGGCCAGCCAAGCCGACGCTCCCGGGGGTGCTGATCTGCATGCGATCGAAGCCCTCCTCCTGGATGAACTTCAGCATCTCGAGGAACGGCGGCACGTGCAGGTGCAGCCCCTGATAACCGGGCATGCCGACCCGGACAACGGCGGGGAACAAGCGCAGCTCGCCGGATTCGATCAGCGCGCGCACCTCGGGATCCTGCCGGCGCTGCTCGATCTCCTTGGCGTCCAGGCAGGTGACCACCACCAGCTGGATGCCGCGGCGCTTGGCCTCGCTCTGCATGCGGCGGATGGTGCGGCCGACGCCGTTGACTTCGAAATAGGTGTCCGTGACGAGCACCAGGCGCTGGCCGCGGGCCATGCCCGTGGCCCGGCGCACGTCCCCCACCAGCAGCTTGTCGGAGCTCTGGTGGAAGTACGAGACCAGGTACGGCATCGACACCAGCAGGTTCGAGGAGGCCAAGGCGATCACCTGCTTCGCCAGGCTCAGGACATCGCGGTTCCCTTCGCGGCCGAGCCCGGCCGCGTAGGCGGTCAGCAGGCGGTTGACCAGCGAGCTGATCACCGCGAAGACCCGCTCGTCGGTGCCGGCCGCTTGGGAGAGAGCGCTGCGGAACTGCCGATCGGAGAGGAGGCGCTTGACCTCGGCTGCGAGCATCAGCTCGAAACTGGGCACACCGGGCCGGCGCGTCCTCCAGCGGCAGTATTCCCCCCAGGCCCAAGTGCGAGTGCTGCGGTAGGCGCGCTGGACCAGGGATCCTTCGAAGCCAAAGGCCAGCCCCAACAGGGACTCGATCGGTCCCCTGATCGCCGTGGAGCGCTGCCCGCGCCGCTTCGTGCCGTCGGTCTTGAGGCGGTTGCCATCGTGCATCAGCTTCAGCATCGCGTGGGCCAGGGTCACCGGCCCGCCGTGGCTGCCGGCCGGGGCACTGCGGCCCGCACGGATGGCATCGACCAGATCGTTGGGTGTCAGCCGGCCGGAATCCGGCTGGGGGATCTCCGTCCAGGTCCGGCCCGGATTGATGCCGGAGTGGTCGTCCGAGCCCGCCACGACCGACTTGCGCCAGGGCTGCTCGCCCTTCGGGGCGATGCCGTGGCGATCGGCCAGGCGTTCGATCGTCTCCCGGTCCAGGGCCCGGATCCATTGCTCGGTGAACTCGTTCAGGGCGCGCGTCCGGGTGCCGTTCCGGACTTCGAAGCAGTTGCACAGCAGCAGCACCTTCTCCAGGTGCATGAGCTGCAGGCTGCCCTCGCGGCCATAGGTGCGGTTTTGGGTGCTCATCAGCGGATGCGTCATGAAATAGACGATCCGATTCGTCCGGCCGGGCGCCCCTTCGCCGGCCATCTGGTCGTCCAGATAAGCGACCATTTCGTAGATGTTGCGGCGCAGCCGGTTGAGCTCAGCGAACTGGCCCTCGGTGATGTTGGCAACCGTGATATGGATGTTGCAGCCATCCTCCGGGAAGGTCGTGGTGAACTCCGCGCTGGCGAACACATCCGGATAACCGGCGTCCTGCAGCTCCTTGACCCCATCGATGGAGTTGTGGTCGGTGATCGTGACGAGCCCCATGCCCTCGGCCTTCAGGCGCCGGTAGAGCTCGCGCGGGTCCGAGTAGGACTCGGGAATCGCCAGGGAATTGGCCGCAAAGTAGTCCGTGACGTTCGAGGCGTAGGAGTGCAGGTGCAGGTCGACCTTGCTCGTGGCTCTTCCTATCATCGCGGGGGCTACCGGGGTCTCCGGGGAGGCTGTTGGCGAGGCAAGCCCCGCCAACATGGATCCACGGATTGGAGCCTCACCCGATCAAGGATCCGTGCAGATCCCGTGTAGGAACGGCAGAACGACCGCATCGTCCCAGCCGCGAGCCCGAACTCTCGACCCGAGGCGGCCCAAGTCCGCGGACTAACGATGGTCTAGCCGTTAGGGGCTAGCAGCAGATTGAGCCTGGCGACGATCGCAGACCCTGCGCCCGCGGGAGTGCGGGCCGAGGGCCTGCGGTTGTTCGGGTGCGACGGCTCGAGCGCAGCCTGCAGTGCGCGCAGGCACGTCTAACTCGAGCGGACTGCGGCGTCTTGTCGGGTGACGGCCATGATCGGGCTGGGGAGCCGATGCGGAGGTCACCGCACTTTGGATAGCAGCCGGCCCCAGCAGCCGGGGCTAGATCACAAGCCGCGCAGACCCGATCGCTACCTTCCGTTATTCGGTGTACGGTTCGAGCTGAAGTGAGCAGCAGCCCGGATCGGCCGGCCGGTCCTGCCAGGGCAAGACCGGCCGGGCGGGAGGCTTCGGTCAGAACTGGTTCCAGAGGTACTGGTTGGTGACCTCGTGGTGGAACTGGACTTCGGCGATCTTGACGCGGGTGCCGAGGGCTTTGGGGCAGCGTTCGGCTTGGGCGATCTTGAGTTCGGCGAACTTCTCGTGCACCGCGGAGCCGAAGAGGGTTTTGGCCCAGTCGGAGGACTTGAAGGCATCGATGGCCTTTTGGATGTTGTCGGGCAGGAAGCGGGTGCGGGTGCGCTTGCCCTCGTCCTTGGGGTCGCTGTCGGGGCCTTCGAAGCCGGTGCGGAAGACGGTGTAGAGGGTCTGGTAGATGTTGGTGTCCGGACCGACCGAGCGCACTTCGATGCGTGCGCTCTTCTCGTTGCCCAGCGGGATGCGGATCATCGAGCCGCGGTCGACCGGCGAGACCTTGATCTGGTTGGGGGCTTCGAAGTGCGGGTCCAGGCGCCGGTAGGCGTTGACGCTGGGGTTCAGGACCAGGCAGATGTCCGTGGCCGCGTTGAGAATGCGGTCGATGAACTCCCAGGCCAGCTTGGAGACGCCGTCCTGGCCCTTGGGGTCGTGGAACAGGTTCTTGCCCTTGCGGCTGACCGAGATGTTCGTGTGGGCGCCGGAGCCGTTGATGCCGACCACGGGCTTGGGCAGGAACGAAGCGGTCATGTCCATGCGCGCGGCGATCTGGCGGCAGAGCAGCTTGTAGAGCTGGTACTGGTCCGCGGCGATCAGGGCCTCGCTGTAGGAGAAGTTCATCTCGAACTGGCTGGGAGCCACCTCGGGGTGGTCCTTTTCGTTCGAGAAGCCCATGGCGCGCTGGGCCTCGGCGGCGGCGTCGATGAACTGGCGCAGCGGATCGCTGGGCAGCGAGTGGTAGTAGCCGCCGGTCGAGACATACTCGAAATGGCCGGTCTCGTGGAAATGGCGCTCGGCGTCGCGGCCCTTGAACAGGAAGCCTTCGATCTCGTTGGCGGCGTAGCAGGTCGAGCCGTCCAGCTTGAAGCGCTCGCCCAGGAAGCGCTTGAGCTGGGCGCGCATGTCGCCCTCGTAGATGCGACCGTCGCGGCCGAAGACCTCGCCGAAGACCAGCACCTTGCCCGGCCCGAACACGTCCGAAGGCAGCCAATAGAAGGCCGACCAATCGATGCCCAGGCGCAGGTCGCTCTCGGACTGCACCGAGAACCCGCGGATCGAGCTGCCGTCGAAGGTCAGGTTGTCGTAGCTGCCGAGCAGGAACTTCTTGTCGTAGTCCAGCATGTGCAGGCGACCTTCGAGGTCGGTGAAGCACACGGTCACGGCCTTGACGAAGGGCTCGGCTTCGAGGTCGGCGATGCGCAGCTTCTTCATGCGCTCGGGATCGAGGCGCTCGAGGCGCTGGGCCTTGATGGCCAGGTTGCGAGCCTCGAGCTCGTCGTAGGGGATCTCGAGGAACTGCCGCAGGGGGGCCTTTTCGGCCGGGGCGGGGGCAGCGGCGGGCTTGGAGCGGGAGGCGGCGGGGCGGGGGGCGCGGGAAGCCATGGCGAAGAGTCTGGGGGGGTAGGCCGGTCGATGGGCACCGAACCGATTGCGATCCGGCTAGTTAACCTAAATCGGCCAAGGTTTAGTCTAAGTGACAAGGATTTTAGGGCAACGATCCCATTGGGGCCATAGACCCGGAACGCCTCCCCAGGGCGGCGCCGCGTTGGCCGGGCGGTCCTGGGGAGGCCGACGGAGCCCCACGGGTCGCGCGCGCCCGAGCCTGCGCTCTGCCGGGCAGGGGCCAGGGCGCAGGGGGGCTCCCCGAGAAAGGACCATCGCTCCCCGGGGTGCACCGCCCCGGGGCTTGCGACCGGCAGGCGGTACGGACCCTCTCAAGAACCTGGGCCGGTCGGGCCGGACCGGCGCCGCAGCGGTCGCGGGCAAAAGACCGCAGAGGGTCCCCAAGAGCCCTTCATACAACTCCCAGATGGGCCTCAGAGGCCCCTGGCCGCGTCCGACTAGAAGGCCTGGTCGACGATCCGTAGCTCGGAGGGGCCGCTGAGGAACAGCTCGCCGCTGGCCGACAGGAACAGGGCCTGCCCGCTGAGGGCGCGGAAGGCCACGCCGGGGGGCAAATTGGGGGCGGTCAGCCCGCTGATCAGCACCCCGGCCGGGTTCAGGCCGGGGATCGGCAGCAGCGCCAGGCTGGCCAGGTCCAGGTGCGGCGCGAACAGGCTGGGTTCCAGGAAGCTGCCGGAGCCGCTGGCCATGGAGACGAACAGCCAGGCCAGATCACCCGGCTGGCCGGCGAGCACGATCGCGGTGCTCTGCTGCTCGCGCACCAGTCCCGATAGGCCCAGGCTGCGGGCCTCGGCCGTCACCACATCGACCTGGCCCGCCGTTACCACCTGGCTGGGCCCGGTCGCG
>JBILNK010000333.1:0-2670 GCA_044375105.1 Planctomycetota bacterium | reverse complement strand
CGGCCAGGGCCTTGGGTCCGTGCATGACCTCGGCCGCGCTGACGGCCTCGGCATGCAGGCCGGCGGCCTCCTTGAGCTTGAGCGCCACCTCCTGGGCCGCGGCCAGGCTGGCGCCGCGCGCCAGCACCAAGGCCGAGCGCGCGCTCACCAGGGCCTCCAGGCCGCTGCTGCGGATCGGCGGCGCCGCGAGCAGATCCGCAAGCTGCTGCAAACGGGCTTCGCCGTCTTCCCCCGCCAGCGCACAGGCCAGCGCGTCGACCCCCGCTAGGGAAGCCTGGAACGACTTGGTGGCGGCCACGGAGCGCTCGGGACCGGCGGCTTGGTCCAGGATGCGCTCCGCGCTGCGGGCCAGGGGGGAATGGGTCTGGTTGACCAGCGCCAGGGACAGGCCCAGGCCGCCCGCCCCCACCAGGCGACCGAGGGCTTCGACCAGGTCCGCGCTCTGTCCCGATTGGCTGATGGCCAGGATCCACAGACCGCGGGCCGCCAAGGGAGCGCGGGCGATGCCCGCCAGGGAGGGCGGCAGGGAGCCGGTCATCAGGCCCAGGCCCGAGGCCAGGCGATAGGCGGCAAACTGAGCCGCCGCGTCGCTCGAGCCGCGCGCCAGGGTGAACAGCGCCGGCGGCCGCGCCTCGCGGAAACGCCGCATCAGCTCCGGCCACACCGCGCGATTGCGATCCCACACCCGCGCGACCGCCAAGGGCGCCTCGGCGATCTCCTGCTCCAGCCTCGACATGCGGGCAGAGCCTAGCAAGGCCCGCTCGCGACGCCGGCGTCCAAGGGCCCGAGGGCGAGGCCGCTTCCCGCCCCGCCCTCGTCGGGCTGGACACCCGGGGGAGCCCGGCCACCAAAGACCCGCCCCGCGCAGCTCCCTTCGTCCGGCGCCACGGGCTAACGAGGCTCCGCGCGGTCACGATCGGCGCGCAACGAAGGCGCCTGCGTTTCCTCGGGGCATCCGGCCCGGGCCGGTCAGAGCGCGCGCTGGCCGCCGCACCAGACCCGCAGGACCTCGCCCGCCGCGCTGACCTCCACCAGGTCGGCGCGCCGGCCCACGGCGATCTCGCCCCGGTCCGCGAGGCCCAGATAGCGGGCCGGACGGCCCGAGCACAGGACGCTGGCGCGCTCCGGAGTGAGGCCCAGGGACAGCAGGTTGGCAAAACCGCGCTCGAGGGCGCTGGCGCTGCCAGCCAGGGTCGTGCCGTCGGTGAGCAGCACGCGCTCGCCGCGCTTGATCAGCGCTTGCTGGCCGAGCTGAAACGGCCCGTCGGGCGCCCCGGCGGCGGGCGTGGCATCGGAGACCGCATACAGCCCGGGGATGGCCCGTTCGGCCGCCAGGATCAGGGGCCCGGCGACGTGCACCAGGTCGCACAGGATCTCGGCCCATTCGGCGTGGGCCAGCGCGGCCGCCGCGGCGCCCGGATCGCGGTGCTGGGCGCCGCTCATGGCATTGAACAGGTGCGTGAAGCCGCTGGCGCCGTAGCCCAGGGCGCGTCGGCACACCTCGGCGCTGGCGCAGGTGTGCCCGATCTGGGCGCGCACGCCGCGGGAGCTCCACAGCCGGACCAGCGCCTCGGCTCCGGGCAGCTCCGGCGCGAAGGTCGCCACCTGGGTGCGGCACAGATCGAGCCAGCGCTGCGCCAGGGCCGGATCCGGATCGCGGGCGAAAGGCGGCTGGGCGCCGAGCTTGGCGGAACTCAGGAACGGGCCTTCGAGGTGCGCGCCGAGCACGCGCGCCTCCCCGGGCCGCGGCGAGAGGCGCACGGCTTCGATGCCCTCGAGGGCCCGCTCGACCTCCTCGGCGGGCGCGGTCACCGTGGTCGGGCACCAGGAGGTCGTGCCGCGCGAGAGGTGGTAGCGCGCGGCGCGGCGCACCGCCTGCTCTCCGGACATCACGTCCGCGCCATCGCCGCCGTGCACGTGCAGGTCGATGAAGCCCGGCACGATGTAGGGCCCGGGCGGGCTCGCGGCCGCGGGCAGCGGCTCCCCTTCCAGCGCCCGGATGCGCTCGCCTTCGAATTCGAGCCGCCCCAGGCACCAGCCGCCGGGCACCAGGAAGGTGCCCTCGATGCTGGGCGAGCTCATCCCGGCGTGCTCCCCGCGGAGGGCGCCGTGGGGATCGGCCGCAGCGCGCGCAGCTCGCGCAGGAATCGCACGGCCGTGGCGAACAGCACCAGGCACAGCACCACCTGGGCCACCGCGGACATGCCCGGCAGGTGCACGGCGCGGGTCCCGGCGACCGCCCCGAGCAGGGCGCCGGGCACCAGACCGACACCGTGGGCCCAACGCACGCGCCCCGCGCGCGCGAGCAGGTACAGCGAGCGCGCCGCCGCCACGAAACCGGCCGCCAGGGAGGTCGCCCGGGCGCCCGTGAAGCCCAGCTCCGGCAGCAGCATGAACAGGCCCGGGGTGACCAGCAGCCCGCCGGAGATGCCGAGCAGCGGTGCGATCACGCCGCCCGCCAGCCCGATGAAGAGGCCGAGCGCGTACTGCAGCACGCCGAAGTGCTCGACGCGCGGCGCGTCGCGCTGGCCGCCGAAACCGAGGGCGTCGAAGAGCACGCGCAGGCCGGCCAGGAACAGCAGCGCGATGAACAGTTGCCGCAGGGGTCGCGGGGCCAGCCGGCTGGCGACCGAGAATCCGAATTGCGCGCCGATCAAGCTGCCGGCGGCC
>JBILNK010000025.1:0-34473 GCA_044375105.1 Planctomycetota bacterium | reverse complement strand
TGGCAGCCGAGCGCCGCTACGTGGCGCCGTCGATCGATCGCTCGGGCGAGATCCTGGTGCGCGAAGGCCGCCATCCGGTGATCGAGCGCAGCAGCGCGATCGAGCGCTTCGTGCCCAACGACACCGAACTGGGCGGCGCCGCCGGCAAGATCGCGATCCTGACCGGCCCCAACATGGCCGGCAAGTCGACCTACATCCGCCAGACCGCGCTGATCGTGCTGCTGGCCCAGATCGGCTCGTTCGTGCCCGCCGACGAGGCCCGCATCGGGGTGGTCGACCGCATCTTCACGCGCGTCGGATCCGGCGACGACATCAGCCGCGGCGAATCGACCTTCATGGTCGAGATGGTCGAAATCGCCAACATCCTGAACAACGCCGGGCCGCGCTCGCTGGTCGTGCTCGACGAGGTCGGCCGGGGCACCTCGACCTTCGACGGCCTGGCCCTGGCCTGGGCGATCGTCGAGCACCTGCGCGACAAGATCGGCGCGCGCACCCTGTTCGCGACCCACTACCACCAGCTGACCCAGCTGGCCGACCGCGAGCGCGGCGTGCTGAACCTCTCGGTGGCGGTCGAGGAGCGCGGCGACGAGATCCTGTTCCTGCACAAGATCGTGCCCGGCGGCACGGACCGCTCCTACGGGATCCACGTGGCGCGCTTGGCGGGCGTGCCGCGCGAGGTGGTCGCCCGGGCGCGCAAGGTGCTCGAGAAAATCGAGCGCGAGTCCGAGCACCTGGCCCCGGCCCTGGCCCGGCGCCAGGCGCCCCTGGCCCAGCAGCTCGACCTGTTCAGCGCCCGCGAGAGCCCCGCCGAGCAGCGCCTGCGCGAGCTCGACCTGGATCGCTTGAGCCCGCTGGAAGCGCTGCTCGAGCTCAAGCGCCTGAAAGACAGCCTGAGCGGCTGAAGCCCATGACCCGCACGCGACTCAACGACGTGGAGCAGCGCCTGCTCGGGGTGCTGATCGAAAAGCAGCTGACCACCCCCGAGAGCTATCCGCTCTCGCTCAACGCGCTGCGCGTGGGCAGCAACCAGAAGAGCAACCGCGATCCGCTGGTCGAATACGGCGAAGCCGAGGTGCTGGTGGGCGTGCAGGGCCTCGAAGCCAAGCAGCTGGCGCTGCGGCTGCGCCCCGGAGCCGGCTCGCGGGTCGAACACTATCAGCACGCGGTCCGCGAGCGGCTCGGCCTCGAGAACGCCGAGATCGCGGTCCTGGCGGAGCTGCTCTTGCGCGGGGCCCAGGCGCCCGGCGAGCTGCGCCAGCGGGCCAGCCGCATGCAGGCTCTGGACACCTTGGCGAGCCTGTCCTTCGTGCTCGATCGGCTGATCGCCAAGGGCCTGGTGCGGCGCCTGCCGGCGGGCCACGGCTCGCGCGTCGAGCGCTTCCAGCACACCTTCGCGGAGAGCGGCTTCGAGGCGCCGCCGCCCGCCAGCGTGGAAGAGGTCCTGGCGCGCCACGCGGGGGAGGCGCCCGCCGCGGCCGAGCCGCTGGCCCGCTCCGCTGGCGCCGCGGCGCCCGCCGCCGCCAGCGCCCCCAGCGCCGCCAGGCCCGAGCTCGAGCGCCTGCGGGAGCGCGTGGAACGCCTCGAGCGGCAGCTGGCGGCCCTGGCGGAGCGGCTGGGCGAGCGCCTGGAGGATTGAGGAGCACATGGCTCCCCCGCCTCCGTCCGCGTCCGGCGGCAGCCCGGAGACCGGACCCGCGCACGGCGCACGCAAGGACTTCCTCCCCGAGCTCGATGGGCTGCGCGCGATCGCCGTGCTGCTGGTGCTCTGGTCGCACCTGCGCCACTCCGTGCTGCCGCATTGGGCCCAGGAGCTGGCCGGCTTCCTGCTGCCCCACTACCTCGGGGTCGACCTGTTCTTCGTCCTGTCGGGCTTCCTGATCACGCGCATCCTGCTCGTGGATCGCGATCAGGGCGTGCCCCTGCGCTGGTTCTACGCGCGGCGCTGCCTGCGCATCTTCCCGATCTACTACCTGCTGCTGGCCGTGCTGGCCGTGCTCAACCCCGAACCAGCCCTGCCCTGGAGCGCGGTCTACCTGAGCAATTTCTACATCTACTGGAACGGCGCCTACGGGATGCTCGACCACACTTGGAGCCTGTGTGTGGAGGAGCACTTCTATCTGCTCTGGCCCCCGCTGGCCACCTGGCTGTCCCTGCGCGCCAGCCGGCGCGTCCTGCTGCTTGGGTTCCTGCCCTTTTCGCTCGCCACAGGGGTCTGGTTGTCCTGGCGGCACGGCAGCTTCGAGGAGCGCGATTTCCTGGCCTTGATCACAGGCACCCACTCCCTGGCGCGCTTCGGCTCCCTGGCCGCGGGCGCGCTGATCGCCTATAGCGAAGCAGGCCTGCGCGCGCGCCCCTGGCGCAGCACCGGCCTGGCGCTGCTGCTCCTGGCCTGCGCTTGGCCCCTGACCAAGGACGGCTTCGTGCGCCTGGGCGGCGCCCACCTGGTGCTGGCCTCGGGCCTGCCCGGAGACCCCCAGCGCATCCTGCCGATTTTCCAACTGATCAGCTTCCCGCTGACCAGCAGCGCGGTCCTGCTGCTGGCGATCGGCTGGACCGGGACGGGCGCCCTGCATACCCGGCTGCTGCGCGCCGCCCCCCTGACCGCCATCGGGCGGATCAGCTACGGGCTGTATCTCTATCACTATCCGCTCTACTCCGCCTTCGGGATCCGCAACCCCGCCGTGCCCGAGCCGTCGCTCCTGAGGCATGTGCTCGGCCTCGGGGCGATCCTGGCGATCGCGGCCTTGAGTCAGCGCTTCGTGGAGCGCCCGATCCTGTCCCTCGGGCGGCGCTTCCGGGCCTGAGGTCCGCGGAACCATCGGAGCGTCGCGCCGACCCCTGCCGCGGAGCGGGCCCGGGGTCGAGGCACAGGGTCGAGGCGCGATCAGCGCGCGCCGCGATGGACCGGGAAACGCTCGAGGTGCTCGGCGTAGCGGGCTGCGCAGTGGGACCAGTGGCACTCTTCGTCGACGAACCGGCGCGCGGCTTGCTCCAGGCGCTGGCGCCAGCCGGCGTCGTCGCACAGGCGCACCAGGGCGTCGGCCAGCGCCGGCAGCTCGTTGGCGCCGAGGGGCACCTTGAGCGTGCAATCGTCGGGCAGTTCGGACTGCTCCGCGTTGTCCGTGACGATCACCGGACGGCCGAAGGCCAGGGTCTGGAAGATGCCCCCCGAGGAGCCCCCGGAGGTCGGGCCGCGCAGGTTGACGCCCACGTCCGCCGCATGCAGCCAGCGCCAGACCTCGGCCTCGGGCGCGTAGCCACGGAAGTGCACCGCCTCGGAGAGCCCCAGGCGGCGCGCCTCGGTGCGCGCGTCGAAGCCTTCGGTCTCGAGGGCCCCCACCATGGCCAGGTGGATCGCTCCGCGTCGCTCGCGGGCCAGTCGCAGCCCGGCCAGGACCTTGTCGATGCGCTTGTGGGCCTGCACGCCCCCGAAGCTGACCACCAAGAATCCATCCGCCCACGCCTCGGGCAGCCCCAGCTCGCGGCGCACCTGGGCGCGGTCCTGATCGTGCCAGCGGCGCTCGGCGCCGTGGTGCACGAGCCCGATCGGCACGCCCGCGCCGCGCAGCCCGCGGATGCGCTCGGCCACGTAGCGGCTGTGGCACATGAAGGCGTCCGCATGGCGCACCACCGAGCGGTTGAGCGGCAGGTCGAAGCGTGAATCCGCCAGCGTGGGACTGCGCATGCGCAGGGCCACCGGCTGCTTCAGATCGAGGTCCTGGGCCTGTTCCTGACCCGACTGCGCGAGGATCCAGCGCACGCGCTCCACGTGGGCGCCGAGGCGGCGGGTATCGCCGAAGCGGCGCTGCTCGGGGGTCACGCCGACCGGTTCGACGCCCAAGCGCAGCAGCGCCTCGCCGTGCGGGTCGAGCTCGGCGGCCAGCTCGGTCCAGGGCCGCTCCTTGGTGCACACGTGCCGGGTCAGGAGCCGCTCGCCTTGCCAGAGGGTCAGGGTGCGGCCGGGGCGCGAGCTGAGCAGCACCGCCAGGCCCTTCGGCAGCGGCTTGGGCGCACGGAAGTAGGCCTGGTCGGCGATCCAACGGCCGTTGGGCTCCGGCTCGTGCCAGCCGTAGACCAGCTCGCCTTCGTCGGGCAGCCTCGCGGGCGGCGGCAGGCCGTGCAGCCGCCCGCGGCGGCGGGCCAGGAAGCTCTGCAGGTAGGTGTAGAGCTGGGCCGGCCCCCCTTCGCGGGCCGCCAGCAGGGCGCCCTTGGTGCCGCCCCGAACGAGGCCCGGGTGGGCGCTGACGGCCAGGTCGAACAGCACCCAGTCGTGCTGCATCACGGCGCCGCCGAAGCGCCTCAGCAGCGGCAGCATGAAGGCGTGGGCGCCCATGTTGCCGAGCTGGTAGAGCAGGCGTTCGAAGCGCCTTGGATCGAGGGCTTTGACCGGGCGCGAGCGATGGCCGGCCTGCTCGCATTCGGGCGCGCCCGGCTCGTGGAACAGCTCCAGCTCGAGCCGCCGGGAGAGCTCTGGCAGGAGATGCCGCGTGTAGTCCCCGATGCCCGAGGGGACCGCGGGGGAGGTGGTGACCAGGGCGACCTTCAAGGTCGGGCGGGGCCGCGGGTGGGGGCCTGCGGGCGGGTGTCGGTGCCGTTGGGGGGGCGGGACAGCGACCGAGGCGGGCGGGCTCCGGCGGAGGGGCTGCGTGCAGACCCGGGGGCTGGACGCGCGAGGGCGGCGAGGATAGCGAACGGACGGCGCCGGCGGGCACAGCCTGGATCCCTGCGTCAGCGGGGACCCGGGAGGCGGACCGCGGGGGCGCTCAAGTCGCAGTCAGGATCTCGACACCTTCGGGCGCCAGGTACAGCGAGTGCTCGGTCTGGGCGACCATGACACCGTCCTCCTCCACCAGCGGCGGATAGCGGTGCAGCACCCCCTGGCGCGCCAAGCGCGCCAGGGCCTCCTCGAGTTTCTCGCGGTCGAGGTGCCGGAAATAGCGCCGCGCGATCGGCAGGCCGCGCCAGGCTTCGATCTCGCGCAGCACGTCCCGGTCGAGTCCCTTGGCCTTGACCGGCGGGCGCTCGAGCATGAACACCTCGGCCTTGCCGCGCTCGCGGATGTAGCCCTTGCCGGTGCAAGCGAAGGGCTCGATGGCGATCACCATGCCGGTCTTGAGCTTGCCGCCGCCGCGCTCGGCGTAGGACGGGATCTGCGGCGGCGTGTGCACCTTCCAGCGCGCCAGGCCGTGGCCGGTCAGGTTGCGCACGGGCTCGAAGCCGGCGGCCAGGATCGTGCGCTCGACCGCGGCGCCGATCTCGCTGACCGGCACGCCGTCGCCTACCAGGCAGATGGCCGCCGCCAGGGCGTCGGCCGAGGCGCGGATCAGCGGCGTCCAGCGGCCGTCGCTGGACAGGTCGATGCTGCAGGCCGTGTCGGCGATGTAGCCATCGACGTGCACGCCCAGGTCGACCTTGACGCAGTCGCCGACCTCGTAACGGGTCTCGTCCTCCGGCGCGCTGCAGTAGTGCGCGGCGATCGAATTGCGGCTGGTCTGGGCCGGGAAGGCCGGCTGGCCGCCGCCGGCCCGGATGCGCTCCTCGATGCCCTCCAGGATGTCGCGCAGCCGGACCCCCGGGGCCACGGCGCCGCGGGCCCATTCGCGGCACTGGGCCGCGATCTTGCCCGCGCGGCGGGTGCACTCCAAAGCGTGGGCATCCATGAGGGAACGCAGGATAGGGCCGCCCGGCCGGGGTCTCAACCACGGCGGGCCCGGGCTATCGTCTGAGCGCCTTGGAACCCCACCCGCGCCCCCCGATCCGACGCTGGCCTTGGCCGGCGCTGCTGCTGCCGCTGGCGATCCTGGGCCTGTATGCGGAGTCGCTGCTGGGCGGCCGGATCCTGTGCCAGCTGGGCAGCCTGCGCGGTTTCGAACCCTGGAGCTCCCAGGCAGCGCCCGCCCCGGGCCTCGAGCGCAACGATCTGCTGCTGGACCAGAGCCTGGTCGTGCTGCCCTGGATGGAGTTCTTCGCCGCGGAGCTCGGGCGCGGGGAACTGCCCCTGTGGAACCCCCACAACTACCTGGGCCAGCCGATCCACGCAGCCAACACCGGGGCCCTGCTGTGGCCCCTGCATTGGCCCTTCTTCGCCGTTCCCGAGCGCGCCCTGTGGGCCTGGATCGAGGCGCTGGAGATGCTGTTGACCGGCCTGGGGGCGGCCCTGTTCCTGGGCGCCCTGGGGCTATCCGGCCCGCCGCGCTGGCTCGGGGCCCTGGCCTTCACCCTGAGCGGCTTCCAGATCGCCTGGGCCCTGCACCCGCACACGCACGTGTCGCTGCTGCTGCCCTGGAGCCTGCTGGCGGTCGAGCGCCTGTGCTTGGGCGCCAGCCCGCGGCGCACCGCGGGGCTGGCCCTTTGCCTGGGCCTGGCCGGGCTCGGCGGGCACCTGCAGACCGCCCTGCACGTCGGGCTGGCTACGGCGGCCTGGGCGCTGCTGCGCCTGGGCCTGGGGCGGCCGCGCCTCGCCCCGCGCGGGCTTGCCGCGGCGGCCCTGGCGGCGCTGCTGGGGGGCGGCCTGGCCGCGGGCCAGCTGCTGCCCCTGCGCGAATACCTGGCCGACAGCCGCGCGGCGCGGCTGTTCGAGAGCTTGGAGGTGACCGCAGAGGTCGACCCGCTGGTGCCGCTGACGCTGCTGGCGGCGCCGGAGCACCTGGGGCGCCCCGAGCGCGGCGATTATCGCGGTCCGCTGGGCGAAAACCTCAACTACAACGAGCTGATCGGCGGCTACGTCGGCCGCATCGCCCTGGTGCTGGCCATCGCCGGCCTGTTCACCTGCCGCCGCGATCCGCGCCGCGCGGCGCTGGCGCTCTTGGCCCTGGCCGCCGCTCTGGTGGCCTTCCAGGTCGAGCCGTTTTACGCCTGGGCGCGCGAGGTGCCCCTGCTGCGCTCGACCAAGCTGATGCGCCTGTCGCTGCTCTTGGCCTTCGGCCTCTCGGCCCTGGCCGCCTTCGGCCTCGAGGCCCTGCTGCGCGGGCGCCGGCCGATCCTCGGGTTCTTGGCCTGCGCGGCGGTCGCCGCCGAGCTGGTGCTGTTCGCGCGCGGCTACAACCCGCAGATCCCGCCCGCGGAGGCCGTGCCCGCGACCGCCGCGACCACGCTGCTCGCCGAAATCGCCGCGGGCGAGCGCATCCTGCCGCTCGACAGCGCCATCCTGCCGGCGAACACCAACCTGCTCTATGGGCTCAGCCTGGTGGGCGGCTACGACTCGATCGAGCAGGAGCGCAGCGCCGAGCTGATCGGGCTGCTCAGCAGCGATCCGCGCGGCGCCTGGTTCATCAAGGAGATCCGCTGGTTCGATCGGCGCCTGCCCCTGGCGGACCTGCTCGGGGTGCGCTTCGTGCTCAGCCGCGAGCCGTTGCCGGAGCCCTTCATGCCGCTCTCCGACGCAGGTCCGGGCCTGCGGGTCTATCGGTATCCGAGCAGCCTGCCCCCGGCCTTCGCGGCGCGCGCGGTCGAGCGCCTCGACGACGGCGCCCAGCGCCTGGCGCGCCTCGGCGCGGCGGACTTCGATCCCCTCGTGGCGCTGACCGAGGCGCCGCCGCCGCCCGGATTCGCGGACTACGCCCTGCCCGCGCCGCCCGGGCAGGTCCAGCTCGAGCGGCGCGGATCGCGCACCCTGCGCTTGAGCGCCGACCTCGAGCGGCCCGCCCTGGTGGTGCTCTCCCAGGCCTTCGACCCCGGCTGGCGCGCGGAGCTCGCCGGCGCGGAGCTGCCCCTGGTGCGCGTCGACCACGCCCTCGCGGGACTCTGGCTGCCCGCGGGCCAGAGCGAGGTGAGCCTGCGCTACGCTCCCCAGAGCGTGACCCTCGGACTGTCCATTTCCGCCGCGACGCTGCTGGCCCTGATCGCGCTGGCCCTGCGACGCGGTGCGACTCCGTGCCCGCCCGGTCGCCCGACCGCGGCGGCGATTCCGGCGCTGCTGTGGGCCCTGTGCGCGGCCGGCGCCCTGCTGGCTCCCGCCTGCCGTAGCCCGCGCCCGCCGACCCGCGGCGAGTATGAGATCGTGCGCGCGCAGCCCGAGCGCCGCTTCGAAGCGCGCTTCGAGGGCGAAAAGGTGGGTCTGGCCCTGCGCTTCCGCGCGGAAGGCCTCGGCGAGCGCGGCTGGACCGTCGTGCAAAACCCCTGGGGCCAGGACCTGGGGCTGCTCGACGAACACGGGCGCGCCTGGCGCTATCGCCCCTTCGGTCAAGAGCCCGAGCTGCTCGGCGCCTGCGCGACCGTCGAAGGGGTCGCGCGGATCCTCGAGCTCGACCCCCAGCGCCTCGAACTGGTCGAGCTGCCGCTCGGCGCGCCGCTGTAAGCGGGCGCGCCAACCGAACGCTGACCTGCTCCGACGCCGCAGCCCGAGCCACCCAGAGGGCCGGGGCCGAGCGAGCGCCGCAGCGCCCGCCCCTGCGAGAGCCCGCGACCGGGGCTCGATCCGCTCCCGGGGCGCGCGCCTGCCGGGCCCGGATCTGCCGGGCATCGTTCCCGCCCGGTCGCCGCTGCGATGCCCTGTGAGGGCGGAAGCTGCATGGGGCCAGAGTCTCCGAGCGGGCCGGGATCGATGGGAAAGGATTGCCGAGCGCTGGCCTGGGTCGCGCTCGACCGGCCCGCGCCGCCGCCATCGGATCGGGCCGGCCCGGCTCGACGGGGTGCGCCCGGCGGGCCGCGCTGGCCCCGTCGGCCGCGGTCCGGGCAGGGTTCGGGCCGCCGCCGCTGGCGAACGGCAGCAGGGCCCCAGCCCCCCAGGAACGGGACTCACGCGGGCTCACCACGGCCGGAGCGACCGCGGGGCTCCAGTGGGCTGCGGGCCGGAATCGACAAGGGGCCTACGGGTCGGCCGCGCGGCATGCGCGCTTCCGCCCTCTGCCCCCAAGCCCCCCCTTCGAACCGCGCGAGCGCCCCATGATTCGGCTCGAGACAGGCGAGACGATTGGCTCCTACCGGATCTCCGAGTTCATCGCCCGCGGCGGTTTCGCCTGCGTGTACCTGGCCGAGGACAATCGCGGTCAGAAGGTGGCGCTCAAGATCGGCGACCTGGCGGGCGGCGGCCGCTACATCACGCGCTGCATGGAGGTCACCTCCCGGCGCTCGCCCGAATGGCTTTCGCCGGACGAGACCCCCGGGGAGGCGATCTTCTTCCGCGCCGATGGCGTGCGCGTCGACTTCCTCGACCTGCACGAGATCGACCTCTTGATCCGCCAAGAGGGCGAGCTGCTCAAAGAAGCCAAAAGCCAGAACCTGGTGCGCGCCCGGGAGCTGATCGAGCACGAAGGCCGCCCGGTAATCGTGATGGACTACGTGCGCGGCAAGACCCTGCGCGAGAAGATCCGCGCCCTGGAGGGCATCCGCCTCAACTGGTTCCTTTCGATCGTGCGCGCCCTGCAGCGCCTCGAGAAGTCGGGCACCCTGGCCTACCACGGCGACCTCAAGCCCGAGAACATCCTGGTCAAGCCCTCGGGCTCGGTGGTGATGATCGACCCGGCCATGCGCGATGGCCACAAGCACCTGATCTCGACCACCCCGCACTACAACCCGCTGCTGCTGAAGAGCCCCAAGGCGGACGTGATGGGCATCGGCGTGATGCTCTACGAGATCCTGACCGGCACCCTGCCCTTCGACGAGGTACCCTGGCAGTTCGCCGGACGCGAGCAGGGCGGCGAGATCGAGCGCCTCTCCCTGTCCTACTTCCTGTCCTACCCGCCGCCCAAGGAGCTCAACCCGAGCACCCCCGAGCCCCTGGCGCAGATGGTCTATCGCTGCTTGACCGTGCCCGACTACGGTCTGGTCGAGCTCGAGGCCGACCTGGTCAACTTCCTGCGCCGGCAATAGGCCCGCGCAGGCAGCCGCCGCCCGTGCGACCCGCGTCCCGCGCGGGTCGCTGCTTCTCTGGTGCGCGGCTCCAGGGCTCGCGCTCGGCCCGGGCGGGTCCAGCCCCCGCGCTCAGAGGCTGGGAAGAAATCGGCGCGCAGCGACGATCCCAGCCTCTGCGGCCGCCGGATGGCGGCCCAAAGGGCATCTGACGGCCTGGTCTGACTGCTCGGGCGCAGCCCGAGTCGATTTTCTCTCAGGCTGTCAGAGCTCTTGCCACAGGAAGGTCACGCTCTCGCCGGGGCGGTGCTCGGTGACCAGCAGCTTGACCAGGCGCTCGAAGGCGGGGTCGTTGCGGTCCTCGAGGTGCACCAGGTAGACGTGGCCGACTTCGGGCGCGGCGGAGTCAAGGTCGCGGGTGGGCGCAGAAAGCATGCCCCGGGCCCCCCGCAGGAGCTGTGCCCCGGCTTTGGCCTGGGCCTCGGCGATCAAGACCTCCGTGCCACCGCGACGGATCGACATGAATCCGACGCCTCCACCGACCACCTCCCGATAGCCGTGGGCCTCGGACAGTTCGCG
Source organism: Planctomycetota bacterium (assembly GCA_044375105.1). Taxonomy (GTDB): domain Bacteria; phylum Planctomycetota; class UBA1135; order UBA1135; genus JBIKLM01. Next base: position 24,105 of record JBILNK010000025.1, on the reverse strand, counting down.
CCAGTGTCCAAGGTCGACGATGCGGCCGGTCTGGCCGCCCTGAATGCCCACCGAGAAGGCTCCCGGCTCGTAGTTGCCGTACTCGATCTCGCTGTCGCGGTTCCTCACCTCGCCGTCCTGGAGGATGGCCCCGAAGGAGCCGTCGGCGAAGCTCAGCGAGCTGCGCAGGAAGTCGTTCGCGTAGAGGGTCGCGGAGCGGGGCGCTTGCTCCTCGACGGGCGGCGCCAGCTGCTCGGCCGGCGGGGTTTTCGCCGCCGCGCCGCTGCGGCAGCCCGTGGCCGACAGGGGCGCCAACAAAGCGAGGGCGAACAGCAGCGGAGCGGAGCCTTGGACTTTCATGGGTCGAGCGCAGCGGGCGGGTGGAGTGGCAGGATAACCGCAGCGGCCGAGGGGGTCTCGCTGCCCGTGGGCCGGTCCAGGTCCAGCGCCCCTTGGCTGCGCCGGGCCGAGGGCGCTCGAAGGCCTGTCGGCGCCGAACGGGACTCGGCCGCTTCGGGAGCGCGGGCTGCAGGTGCCCGGGCTGCGGCGCGGCGCTGGCCGCTCTCCGTGCCGGGGCTGCGGCCGCGGCGGTGAGGGGGTGCGGCGGCGCGGCTCGGCCCTCAGCGCGGCGGCGAGCGTTCGAAGCCGGCCCCGTCGTCGGCCTCGGCCAGGACCGGCGGGGACCAAAAACGCCGCGAGCCGCCCCGCGTGGGGCGGCTCGCGGTTCGGGCACCGACGGGCTGCTGCCGAGCCCGCGCTCTGGACGCGGGGCGCGGCGGGCCGCGCGCCTCAGCGCTTGGCGGACTTCTTGCGGCGGCCCTCTTCGATGCGCGTCTCGGCCAGGCGATCGGCGGCCACGTGGGTCGGGATGTTCTCGGCCTTGGCGATGCGGAAGACTTCCTTGAGGTTGTCGTAGATCGCGTCGACGCGCGTCAGGGAATAGGCCTCGTCGTAGCCCTCGGGGCGGCATTCCACGGACACGTTGATGATGCCGCCCGCGTTGATCACGTAGTCGGGGGCGTACAGGATCCCGCGGCGCTTGAGCTCGGCGCCGTGGCGCTCCTCCAGCAGGATATTGTTGGCGCAGCCGGCGATGGCCTTGCACTGGAGCTCGCCGATGGTGGCGTCGTTGACGCCGGCGCCGCGCGCGCAGGGGGCGTAGATGTCGACTTCGATGCGATGGTGCCCGGCATCGGGCACGACCTGCAGGCCGTAGCCGTCGGCCAGGTCGCGGGCGCGCTTGTCGTTGATGTCGCAGACCATCACCTTGGCGCCGCGCTCCTTGAGCATCACGGCCATCGCGCCGCCGACGGCGCCGACGCCCTGGATCAGGACCGAGCGACCGGCGAACTTGTCGCTGCCGAACAGCTCTTCGAGCACCGCGCGCATGCCCTGGACGACCCCGCGGGCGGTGTAGGGGCTCGGGTTGCCGGAGGAGCCCGACTCGCGCGACAGGCCGGTGACGTACTTGGTCTCCTTGCGCACCTCCTCCAGGTCGGAGATGCCGATGTTCATGTCCTCGGCGGTGATGTACAGGCCGCCCAGGCTGTTGACGAAACGCCCCATGGCATGGAACAGGGCCTTCGACTTGAGCGCCTTTGGGTCGCCGATGATCACCGACTTGCCGCCGCCCAACCCGGTCTGGGCCACGGCCGACTTGTAGGTCATGCCGCGCGCCAGGCGCTTGACGTCGAACAGCGCTTCCTCCTCGGAGGCGTAGGGCAGCATGCGCATGCCGCCCAGGGCCGGGCCCAGGGTCGTGTCGTGGACCGCGATCAGGGCGTGCAGGCCGCAGGCGCGGTCGATGCCGCGCACGACCTTCTCGTAGCCGGGTACCGGGATTTCGGAGATTTCCATGGAGCGGGAGGGGCGCGGGGGTCCGGGGAGCCGGCGACGCTGCGGGAAGGAGTGCTGGGGGCCCTCGGCGGAGGGGGGCGGGGGCGCCGAAGTCGCCCGAAGTGGGCTGCCAACGGAGGGGGGCGAGGCGCCCTGCGGCGCGTCCGCGCCCCCGGCTCCGATTCCGGCGGGCGAAGAGTCTAGCCCCCTGACCGGCGGCGCTCCACTTCGGCAACGGGGGGTCGGCAAGCCTGGCTGCCGGCGGCCCAGCGCGCCGCGTTTACCCGGGGGACGAGCCGGCACCCGCAGGGCTGCAGCGCCCGGTCTGGGCCCGCGCCGGACCGCTTGGGAGGCCGCGCCGCCGAGGCCGCTAGGCGCCCCCCCAGAGCCCCGTCCTGGTCGCCCGGCCCGCGGCGCCGGGGCCGGGGCCGGGCGGCGCACCTCGGCGCGAAGTCCCCCCTGTGACGTCCCGCGCCGCACGCACGCCGTCGGGGAGCCCCGGGACGGCGGGGAGCCGGGCGTCGTCCGGCGGCGCCCGGCGAACCGACCGCCGGCGGGGGGAGCGGCCCGACTCGAACCCGAGACCGTCCGCCTGCCGGTCAGGGAGCTTCAGCGGCCGAGGGGCCGGCCTTCTTGGAGCTGCGCTTCGAGACCTTGCTGGCCTTGGCAACCTTTTCGGCCTGGGCGGGCTTCTCCGCGGCGCCTGCCTTGGCGGCCTTCTTCGCGGAGGCGGCCTTGGGCCCCGCGGCGGGCTTGCTGGCCGCCTTCTTGGAGCCCCGCTTGGCGATCTTCTTGCGGCCGCCGCCCGACGCGGCGCGAGCCGCCAGCACCTCGAGCGCCTGCTCCAGACTGCATTGCTCGGCGGGCAGGCCCTTGGGCAAGGAGGCGTTGGTCTCGCCATCGGTCACGTAGGGACCATAGCGGCCCGCCAGCAATTTCACGGCCTGCCCCTTGGGGCTCGGGCCCAGCTCGCGCAAGACCTTGGGCGCCGAGCGCGAGAAACCGCCGCGCTTCTCCTTGGCCAGCACCTCGAGGGCCGCCGGAACGTCGATCTCGAAGATCTGCTCGGGGCTCTCCAAGCTGCGCGTGTCGCTGCCGCGTTTGATGTAGGGCCCGTAGCGACCGAAGTCGGCGTAGATCGGCTCGCCCTCGGGATCGGCGCCGACCAGGCGCGGCAGGGTCAACAGCCGCAGGGCCTGCTCGAGGGTCACCTCCTCGGGCAGCATGCCGGGCAAGAGCGACTTCATCTTGGGCTCTTCGCCGTTTTCGCCGAGCTGCACATAGGGCCCGAAACGCCCGGCCTTGACGTACACCTTGCGGCCGCTGGCCGGGTCCTGGCCGAGCTCGGTGGGGCCGGCGCCGCGCTCGAGCAGCTGCACGGCCCGCTCGACGGTCAGCTCGTCGGGCGCCAGCCCTTCGGGGATCGAAGCGCGCTCTTCGCCGCGCTCGAGGAACGGTCCGTAGCGACCGATCCTCACGTTGATCGCCTGGCCGGCGGCGTCCTTGCCGAGCGGCAGCGTGCAGATATCGCGGGCATCGATCTCGGCCCCGAGCAGATCCTTGAGCCCCTGCTCGCTGGACCCCGCCAGGTCGCGTCCTGCGCCGAAGTAGAAGTGCTGCAGGTAGGGCAGCGCTTCACGCTGACCGAGGGAGATGCGGTCGAGATCGTCCTCCATCCGGGCGGTGAAGGCCACGTCGACCAGGTGCGCGAAGTAGCGCTCGAGCAGACCGACCACCGCAAAGGCCATGAAGGAGGGCACCAGCGCGCCCTTCTCCTTGGTGACGTACTGCCGCTGCAGGATCGTCTCGATGATCATGGCGTAGGTGCTGGGACGCCCCACGCCGTTGGTTTCGAGCTCCTTGACCAGCGAGGCCTCCGTGAAGCGCGGCGGCGGCTGGGTCGTGTGGCCCTTGGCATCCAGGCGCTCGAGGCGCAGCGGCTCGCCGACCTGCACGCGGGGCAGCACGATCTCCTTGTCGGCCAGCTCCGCATCGGGGTCGTCGGCGCCCTCCACGTAGGCGCGCAGGAAACCGGGGAATTCGATCGTCTTGCCGCTGGCCTGGAATACGGCTTCGCCGTCGCCGGCCTCCAGGGACAGGCGCGAGCCGCGCGCGTCCTCCATCTGGCAGGCCATGGTGCGCTTCCAGATCAGTTCATAGAGCCGGAACTCATCCAGGCCGAGCTGGTTGCGCACGTCCTCGGGCCGCCGGAATTCGCTCGACGGGCGGATCGCTTCGTGGGCCTCCTGGGCGTTTTTGACCTTGGTCTTGTAGGCGCGCGGCGCATGGGGCAGGTAATCGGCCCCGTAGAGCTCGGCGATGCGCTGACGGGCGCTGGCGATCGCCTCGCTGGACAGCGAGGTCGAATCGGTGCGCATGTAGGTGATGAAGCCGTTCTCGTAGAGGCGCTGGGCAGCCTGCATCGCCGCCCGCGAGCTGAGTTTGAGCTTGCGGTTGGCTTCCTGCTGCAGGGTGCTGGTCGTGAACGGCGGCTGGGGCCGCTCGGTGTAGGGCTTGGTCTCCAGCTTGGTGACGCGGAAGCTCGAGCGCTGCAGACGCTCCTGCAGCTGGCGCGCCGCGGCTTCGTCGAGCCACAGCACGGAAGCGCTGGTCGGCTTGCCGGTCGAGGGGTCGAAGTCGCGGCCGGTGGCCAGGCGCTTGCCGCCCAGGGAGGTCAGCTCGGCCTCGAAGGCCGTCCGGCCAGAGGGCTCGAAGCGGCCCAGGAGGTCCCAATAGCCGGCGCGCACGAAGCGCTGGCGCTCGCGCTCGCGCAGCACGATCAAGCGCACCGCCACCGACTGGACCCGGCCCGCGGAGAGCCCGGGCCCGATCTTGCGCCACAGGATCGGCGAGAGCTCGTAGCCGTAGAGGCGATCCAGGATGCGGCGCGTTTCTTGAGCCTGGATCAGCCCCAGGTCCAGGTCGCGCGGCTCCTCGAGGGCCTTGCGGATGGCCTCGCGGGTGATCTCGTGGAACACCATGCGCTTGACCGGCACCTTGGGCTCGAGCACCTCGCGCAGGTGCCAGGAGATCGACTCGCCCTCGCGGTCTTCGTCGGTCGCCAGATAGACGGCCGAGGCCCCCTTCAGCAGGTCCCTGAGCTTCTTGACCTGCTTCTTCTTGGCCTCGGGGATGATGTACAGCGGGGTGAAGCCCTGCTCGATGTCGATGCCGAGGCGCGCCCAGGCCTGCCCGCGGTAGGCCTCCGGGATCTCCTTGGCCGAGGGCGGCAGGTCGCGCACGTGGCCCACGCTGGCCTCGACCAGGTAGCCCTCGGGCAGGAAGCCGGAGATCGTCTTGGCCTTGGTGGGCGACTCGACGATCACGAGGACGGGACCTTGCTTGGCTTTGGAAACCACGGATAGGAGGGGGCGATTCGGGAGGGGCCGCCGGGCGGAGAGCCGCGGAATGACAGGCTGCCCCGGGGCCCGGAGTCAACCGCCGCGGCCGGCGAGCGGCCGCCGGGCGGGGCCATCGTGCCGGCGCAAACCCGGCTGCGACAGGAATTTAGGGCTTCGCCGCCAATTCGGACCCGCGCCCGGGCCGGCCCGCCCCCCCTATCCTGCCCCGATGCCCGAGCGATGGATCGAAGTGCGCCTGCTGGCGCCGGAGCCCTGGTGCGAGCTGATCGCCGAGGAACTCGCCACCTGGACCGGAGGCGCGGCGGCCTTCGGCCGGCCCTCCCTCGGCTGGCCGGAAGCGCCCTCCGGCCAGGACTGGCTGCGCGCCTTCTACCCGCTGGAGCGCGACTCCCCCGCCGCGCGGCGGGAGCTCGAGGGCCGCCTCTCGGCCCTGGTCGAACGGGTCGGCCAGCCGGATCTCGGCCCGCTCGACCCCCTCTTTCGCGAGCTGCCTCCGGAGGACTGGGCGAACTCCTGGCGCAAGGTCTGGCGGCCGTTCCGTCTGGGCCGCTTGGTGCTGGCGGATCGGGCCTGGAGCGGGCGCCTGCGCCCGGATGACCTGCGGCTCGTTTTCGAGCCCAGCGGCTCCTTCGGCACCGGCCGCCACGCCACCACCCGGGCCTGTCTGACCTTCCTGCAGGAGCGCCCGTTGGCGGGTCAGCGCGTCCTGGATGCCGGCTCGGGCTCGGGTCTGCTGGCGGTGGCGGCGGCCTGTCTCGGGGCCGCCGAGGTGCACGGCTTCGACGTCGACGAGCGCGCCGCGCCCAACGGGCGCGAGCTGGCGGAGTGGAACGGCGTCCTGGACCGCTGCCGCTTCGAACAGGCCGGCTTCGAGGCCCTCGACGGGGTCCGCGAGGCCTACGGGATCGTCCTGGCCAACATCTATTCGGATGTGATCCAGCGCCACGCGGAGGACCTCCGGCGCGCGCTGGTGCCGGGCGGGCGCTTCGCCTTCTCCGGCTGCCCGAGCCAGCACCGCCTGCCGACCGAGCAGGCCATCGCCTCCGCGGGCCTGCGCCTGGAGGAGATCCGCGTGCGCGGGCGCTGGCACACCTTCCTGGGCCACAGGCCAGCGCGGTCGGCACAGGCCTGAGTCCGGATCCCACGTTGGCCGGTTGCCGGCCGGAGGTCCAGGATCGGCAGGCTGGCGCGGGACGGGCGGCGACGTCCCGCGGAGTCCTTGTTGGACTCTGGGCCGATCGTGCGGGGAGGACCCCAAGTGCCATCGAGAGACCGAACCGGCTACGGGCCGCTGGAGCCCAGGTTCCCACGCTCCCGGCAGCGCTTCCGGATACAGCAGGGCCGCGACTCGAGGATCGGCGGGTCGAGTTGCTGAGCTTCCCGCTGCCCTTGGGCCAATCGATCAGTTGCCTCGAGGCTCTGCTCGAGACGCGCACAAGCGACGCTCTCGATCCGGGTGCACAGTCCCCCGCGGGCACCGGACCGACCTCTTAGGATGAATCCGCTGCTTCGTACCCTGCTCTTCGACGATCACCGGCTGCTGCGGCAGAGCCTGGTGGGCCTGTTGGAGTCGGAGGGCGACATCCAGGTGCTAGGCAGCCTGTGCGCGACGGATGCCGCCCTCGGGGCCGCGCGCAGCAGCAGGCCTCAGGTGATCTCGGTGGACATCGACATGCCCGGCCGGGTGTGCTTCGAATCAGCCCGGGACCTCGAGCGCGAAGAACCGGAAGTACACGTCTTGTTCCTGAGCGTTTGCTTCCACGACCGCTGCATCGAGGCCGCACTGCGCTGCAACGCCTCGGGCTACCTGACGAAGGACCAGTCCGGGGCCGAACTGGCCGAAACGATCCGGCGCACCGCGGAAGGGCTGGCCAGCTTCTCCGAGCAGGCCGAGCGCGGCTCGTGCTCAGCCTTGGAGACGAGCTGGCGGGCGGCGTAGCAGGGACAGGGGCGCCACCCCGGTGTGTCGCCGGACTCCGTGGCCGGCGTGCCCGACGGCCGCCGCCCGGGCGGGCCACGAGGGTCCGCGCGGACTGGCACGGGGCTCAGCTCCGCGGATTCACGGGCCTTGCGGCCTCGTCCGCCCGCCACGTCCTGCAGGGAGGCTGCTTGGACCGGGCGCTACCGCGGGATCCGCGAGCCAAGGGAAGAGGGCCGGTTCGTGAGACGCCTGCCCAAGCGCCACCGAACCGGCCCCAAAAGACTTCCCCAGCCGTGGAGCCGAAGAAGCCGAACACGCAGCGAGCCGAGGTCAGTTGCCGCCGCCGCCGCCGCCGCCACCGCCGCCGCGGCCGAAACCCCGGAAGCCGCCCGAATTGCGGCCACCGAAGTTCATCAAGCCGAATTTCTCCTGGAAGCCGGCGAACTGCTCCTCGCTGAGGCTGGCCTTGATCTGGCCCTCCAGACGCTCGATGTTGGCACGGCCCTGCTCGCGCATGGCCTCGAAGTCGCCGCTGCCGTCGCGCATCTGCTCGAACACCTGGGCGCGCAGGTCGTTGCGCTCGGTCAGCACCCGGCGCAGCTCCTCGGTCTGGTACGGGGCCAGGGCCAGCTCGGTGGTCATGCGCTCGAGGTCGCGCTCGAGCCGCTCGGCCTCGGCCTGCCGCCGGCGCTCATCGCGCTCGGCTTCCTCCTGGGCGCGGATGTCCTCAAGAGCCCCCTTGACGTTCGAGTACAGCACCGGGGCCGCGTCCGGGCTGGCGGAGCTCGGGCCGCCGGCTTGGACCAGCTGCTTGAGCGCGCTGACCTCGTCGATGGAGAGCACCGTCTCGGGCGTCTGCAGCGCCGCGCGGGCGGCTCCGGAGCCGGTCTCGATCTGATTGAGGCGCTGGGCGAGCATGGCGTTCTCGACGCGCAGCTTCTCGAATTCGGCGCGCCAGCCCTCGTCGGGGGCGGCGGCCGCCAGCTCGAGGCGGGCGCCCTCGTCGCCGGAAACGACCGGCGCAGAGGTCCCTTGGGTCAGGTGCAGCAGGCCATAGCTGGCGCCGCCAGCGAGGGCGCCGCACAGGCCGGCGCTGAGGAGGATTTTGCTCATTGGATCTTCTGCAGACTCAGGGTCAATTTTGGGGGTTGGAAGGCGGATGGAGACCGTCGGGCAGCCGCGGGCTCACTTCGCATCGGCGGCCGGCGCCGGCTTACGCGAGATCCCGATCTCGAGTTCGAGGTGGGTGACCCGCCGCACGCGCATCTCGATCAGCGCGTCCTCGCGCTCCATGCTGCGCTCGCTGTAGGTCTCGAGATCACCCGCCAGCTCGAGGGTCACAGGGCGACGCTCTGCGAGCGAATACAGCAGACGGCCTTCCAGTCGGTAGTCGTAGGTGTTGCTGTCGAGGCGCGACGCCGGCTCGAAGGCCTGGCCTCCGCGCGGCCCGCGGCCTGCGAAGCCTTGGCCCTCGGGCAGATCGCCGCTGGCCGAGAACTCGAGCTCGATGACCGCCAGTTCGAGCCCATCGGCGGCTTCGGTCTGCTCGCCCCAGGTCGCGGTGCCGGTCCACCCGGCCTCCGGGAAGACCGGTGAACGTCCCTGGGGCCCCCGGCCGCCGCGCCCGCCGCGGCCCGTCCCTTCGCCGCCCGCCGGCGCCGGGAACTCGAACAGCCGCCGCTGCTCGGCGTCCTGCAACAGGGGCCCCAGATGCTCCGCGGAAAGCTCCCAAACAGCCCCGGGAGCCGCCGAGCCGCCGTCCAGCAGGCGATCGAGGCAGCGGTCGAGGTCGAAGCCCGAAAGGCGCTCCGCAGCGGGCGCTTCGCCTTCTTTCACCAGGGCGGCGACGCTGCCGTCCTCGGCCCGGCGCAGCTCGAGCACCACGCCATCGAAAGGTGACGTGGCCTCGAGGCTCTGCTCTTCGTCGCGCCGCACGAAACGGCTGACCAGCGCCAGGTCCTCGTAGCGCCGTTCCATGGCCAAGGGCTGACCCGCATCTGCCTCGAGGAGTCGATCGACACAGGTGTAGGTCAGCTCTTGGGCCGAGGGCGAGAGGCCCATGCCCGGGCCTTCCTGGGGCTCGCCGTCGCGCAGGAACTCGAACTCGAGCGTCTCGGTGGCGAGCTCCAGGCGCACGGCGGTGCGGTAGGTCTGGCCGGCCTCGTGTTGGGTGCGCGCGTCGGAGCGGCCGAGGGTCATGGCCGGCAGGGCCAGGACCAGGGCCCAAGCGGGCCGCGGGCTCGAGCGGAACCCGGGTCCGGAGGGCGCGGGTCGGAGGTCGGAGGATCGGTGCGACATGGTCGGGGGCGAAGGTTGCCCCCGGGGCCGGGGGGCGCGGCGCAGGCCGGGGCCCACGCCGCGAGGAACCGTCTTGTGGCCTGCCGGTGGCGCTCCGGGAAGCCCCCTGGAGCCAACGGGCTCAATCCTGTTGGGAAGGCTTCCCAGGTCCGGTCAGGCGGGCGCGCAGCCCCGCCAGGCGGGCCCGGGCCACCGGCACCCACAGGAGCCGCCCGGGCTCGACCTCGACCCCCGCTCGCCCGCGCCCGCCCCCGGTCGATTCGACCACCCGCAGGGCATCCCAGGCCAGCAGGGCCGAACGGTGCACGCGCACGAAGCGCTCTGGATCGAGGCGCTGCTCCAGATGGCTGAGCGACTCCCGATACAAAGTCCGCCCGCGCGGCGTCTGGATCCAGACGTACTGGTCCGCGGCCAGGATGGCGCGGATGTCGTCGAGCTCGATGCGCTCGAGGCGCCCCTCGCGCGGGATGGTCAGGAAGCCGCGCCGGGGGCCGCCGTGCTTCTGCTCGAGGCGCTCGAGGGCGCGCGCCACGGCGCGCGCGAAACGCGGATCGTCGAAGGGCTTGAGCAGGTAATCGGCCACGTCCAGGTCGAAGGCCGGCAGGGCGTAGCGCTCGTAGGCCGTGGTCAGGATCACCTCGGGACGGCGCTCCTCCGGCAGGCTCGCGAGCAACCCGAGCCCGTTCTGACCGGGCAGCTCCACATCCAGGAACAGCAGCGCCGGCTGGAGCCCGTGCAGCAGCGCGCGGCCGGCGGCCGCATCGCCCGCCTCGCCGACCCATTCGAGCCGCCCATCGGCCTCGATCAAGCGCCGCAGGCTGTGGCGGTGCAGGGGCTCGTCCTCGATCACCACGGCGCTGACGCGCTCGGGCTCAGGCGCCCCCATCGCTGGCCTCCCCGGCCTCGAAATCGAGCTCGAGCACGGCCGCCGAGCCGCCCGCGGCGCGGGCCTCCACGACGAAGGAAGCCCGCTGGCCGTAGAGCAGCGCCAGGCGCTCGCGCACCAGCCCCTGACCGAGCCCCAGGGAGGGTCCCGGGGCCGCCGCGCCCGGCTCTGCTCCCGCCGCCCCCGCCGCCGCATCCGGCGGCGCCCCGCGCCGAGGTCCATCCTCGATCGTCAGCCGCAGGCGCGCGCCGCGGCGTTCCGCGGCCACCTGCACGCGCCCGCCATCCGGGCGCGGCGAGACCCCGTGTTTGACCGCGTTCTCCACGAGCGGCAGCAAGACCAGGCTCGGCACGCGCGCCGAGAGGCATTCCCCGGGCACATCGACCTCGACCTCGAGACGCGCCCCGAAACGGCGCCCTTCAAAGGCCAGATAGCGCTCGATCAGGTCGAGTTCGAGCCCCAGGGGCACGACGGCCTTGGAGCCGTGCTCGAGGCTCAAGCGCAGCAGCTCGGCCAGGTCGGAAAGCGCCCCGAGGGCCGCCTCGGAGCGCTGCGCGCGCACCAGGCCGCCGACGGCGTGCAGGGCGTTGAACAGGAAATGCGGCTGCAGCCGCTGGCCGAGGGATTCGAGCCGCGCGCGCAGCAGCTCGCCCTCGAGCCGCGCCGAAGCGAGCGCCAGATCGGCGCTCTGCCGCTCCGCGCGGCGGCGCTCGAGGAACGACGTCGAAGCCGCCGCCAGACCGAGCAGCGCCACGTAGATCGCCACCTCGCGCGGCAGGCGCATCCACAGGAAGGCCTGCCCGCGCCGGTCGGCGCCGCGCCGGTCCCAGCCGCGCTCGCCGCGGCGCTGGCCCGCGGGGCGCGCCGCGCTCTCGGAGCTCTGGCCCTCGAAACCCTGGCCCTCGGAACTCGTCTCCTCGGAACTGTTGGCACCGGAGTTCGTGGCCTCGGGACTTGTGGCCTCGGGACTTGTGGCCTCGAGACCTTCGGCCCCGGCCCGCTGCGGCTCGCGGACCGCCGGCGCAGCGTTGCTCGCAGCCGGCCGCGCCCAGCGGCTCTCGAGGGCAGGCCACACCAGCCGGCTCTGCAGCTCGCCGCCCAGGACCGCCATGCCGTAGCTCGCGCCCAAGGCCAGGGCCAGCTGCAAGAGCAGCCCGAAGAGGGCCGGCCGCGCGCGGCCGTGGATCCAGCGCGCCAGCTTGAACAGGGGGCCGGCGATCAGCGCCCAGACCCCGAAACCCAGGGCCTGCTCGGCGAACAGGAGTTCGTAGGGAAACTCGCTCTCCTGACGCCGCCAGCCGAACTCGCGGAAGAGCAGCGTGGTCAGGCCCGCCGAGAGCAGCACGGCCAACAAGGCCGCCAACAGCCGCCTGGGACCCGGCCCGAGCCAGGCCTCGAGGTCCAGGCCCCGGGAGGGCCGCGGCGCGGGCGGATTCATCGGCGCGAGGGTAACGCGGCGCCGCCGCGGCGGGATCGAAGGCGGCCCGCGGGGGCCCCGGGGCCGTTCACTGCCGCACGCTGCGCAGCGCCAGGCCGTCGACGGAGTTCCCAGCCAGGTCCACGTCCACCGGCAGGAGCTCGTTGCCCACCAGGCGGAAGCTCCTGACCTCGCCCTTGTCCTCCAGCGCCACCAGCAGGGACAGGCCCTGGGCATCGAAGGCCAGGGCGCTGGGCCGGCCGTTGGCCGCGGTGGCGCCGATGTACACCGGCGTGCCGGGCAGCTCGCCGTCGCTGCCATCGGAGAAGCGGTAGCGTCGCAGCAGGGACTGGGTCGTGTCGGCGACGACCAGCAGCCGGCCCAGGGGATCGACCGCCAGGGCCTTCGACCCGCCCTGCGCGCCGACGCTCTGGCCCAACAGCGCCAAAGCGCCGCTCTGCGGATCGACGCGGTAGGCGCGCACCAAACCGTCGGGCGCGTGCAGCACGTACAAGAAACAGCCGCCGCGGTCGCCCGCCAGGGCGCGCGGACCGTCGGCCACCGGCAGCAGGCTGACCAGGCTCGGCTGGCCGTTCCAGGGATCGAGGCGCAGCACGCTCAGGGTGTCGTCGCCGCGGTTGGCGACGTAGGCGAAGCGCCCGGTCGATTCGAGCCAGAGGGCCGCCGGGTCGGCGCCCAGGTCGGCGACCACCGGCGCGCCCAAGCTCGCGGGGCCCACGCGGAAACCGTGCAGGGCCCCGGGCGACCCGCGGCGCAAGACGTAGGCGAAACGATCGCTGGACTCGATGCCGGCGAGGAGCGCATCGAAGAGCGCCTCCCCGCTGGCGGCGCCCAGTTCCGCCGCTGCCAGGGGCGACAGGGCCCCGGACTGGATCGCGTACAGGAACACGTCGGGGCCGTTGAAGCCCTGGGAAGCGCTCAACACGGCGAATTGCCCTCCGCGGGCCACGGCCGCGCCCGCCAGCCCCGCCGGCAAGCCGATGCCCGGCGGCACCAGCGGCGTCAGGCTGGACGCGCCGGGATCGAACTGGTACTGGCTGACGGACTGGGTCGCGGGGCTCAGCGCATAGGCGTGGGTCGAGCGCCGCGAGGTCAGGTACACCGACGCCAGCGGCACGATCGCGATGCTGGGCGCGCGCAGCCGCAGGCAGCCCAGGGGTCCCGCCAAGGTCTGGCCGAGGGCGCCGTCCGGGGCCGCCACGGAGACACCCATCAGGCGCTGCTCGCTGGCGCTCGAAAGCGCGCCAAATTGCCCTCCAGGCGCGAAGCACAGCTCGTTGACACCGGTCGCCGAGAAGCCGATGAAAGGGCCCGACAGGGCGCCGGTGGCCGCTTCCACCGGCAGCGGTGCGACCAGCTGCGTAGCGCTCTTGAGCACGAACAGGAAACGTTGCCCGCTGCGCTCGACGAAGGCCGCGCGGGTCGGCAGGGAACCGGCCGGCAGGGGCTGCACCTCGACCAGGCTCAGCGCGCCGCCGTCGGCCCGGAACACCGACACGCTGGCGTCCAGGGAATTGACCACGTAGAGGCGCTGCTGTCCGCTGGACAGCCGCCCGGCGACCACGTCGGTCGGACCGGCCCCGGTGGCGATCGAGACCTGGCTCGAGAGCCCGCCATCGACGCCCAGCCCGAACAGCACCAGGCGCTGGCTGGCCGTGCACAGCACCGCCAGGGCGCTGCCGTCCGGCAGGACCGCCAGGGGGCCCGGCTGCTGCGGCCCGCTGCCCGAGCCGATCACCGCGGCCGGTGCCCCGAGCGTTGTCAGCGCCCCCAGCGCTCCGAGGCGCAGGGCGCTCACACGGTCGCTGCTGCGCTCGCTGACGTACAGGCAGCGCCCGAGCGGATCGGCTGCCAGGTCGCCGTCGCCGCTCGAACCCGGCACCTGGGTCGGGCTGGTGGGCAGCTCGCGGGCGCCGCCCTGCCCGTCCAGGGCGAAGCCGGCCAGGGAGCCTCCGGCCAGCAGCACGAACAGCTGCGTGCCGTCTGCGGAAGCGGCCAGATCGCGCGGGGCCAGGGGCAGGGGCAGGTAGCCCGCGGGCTGCACCACCCCGGTGCCCGGATCGAGGTCGTAAAGACTCAAGCTGGCGTCCACGTTGAGCGTGGCGAAGCCGGCGGGCTGGGTCGTGCTGCTGGGCGGCGGCAGGACTTCGATCCAGACCAGCGCGCTGGTGGTCTGACCGAGGCAGTCGCTAGCCCGCAGCGTGTAGGGCGCGCCGCCCTGGGCCTGGTTCGGCGTGCCGCTGATCGCGCCGCTGGCCGCATCGAGGATCAGGCCCGCGGGTAGCGGCGGCTCGACGCTGAAGGCGTACGCCGACGCCGGACCGACGGCCAGGCTGGCGCTGTTGGGCTGGATCGCTACGCCCAGGTCGTAGCTGGCCAGCGGCTCGGAATAACCGAGCCCGGCGGGCGGCGCCGGAGCGGCGATGGTGATGGTCAAGCCCGCCGTGTCGCTGCCGACCGCGTTGCTGGCGGTGATCACGTGGAAGCTCGTGCCGGCGGCGCCGCTGGGGGTCCCGGAGAGCACGCCGCTGACCGCATCGAGGATCAGACCCGCGGGCAGGGGCGGCACGACGCTGAACAGGGTTGGCTGGCCCTCGACCTCGGGGATCAGCGGCGTCAGAGGCTGGCAGTTGGTCAAACCCAGGGAGCTCGTCCCGTAGTCGAGACCGTCCGGCGCCTCGCCCTCCGGGTCGATGCCCGCGCGGGTGGTGCAGGCGGTGGGGAGCGCCGCGAGCGCGAAGCACAGGGCTCCGAAGGGGACCGAAAAACGCATCAGCGCCTAGGGCACGTCGAAGAGAGGGGGCTAGGCATCCGTGAGGTTATCCGAGAGTCTCCGAGCTCGGGCAGGCTTAGGGGCCCAGAAAGACACCCAATGGGGCCCGGAAGTCATCCAAAAGCCCCCAGTGACGGCCGGGGGGGGGCTCTTTCCGGCGGCCGGCCAGACGCGCCCCAGGGACGCTGCCGACGCGCCTGATGCCGCCGGTCGACCGGTCCGGTCGCGGCCCGCCGCCCTGCCCAACCATCGAAGCGTGCCCGCGCGGCCCAACGGACCTCGATGCCAGCAGGCCGAACGGGTCGGAGCGGCCTGCAAAGAAAGCAGCGAGCGGCGTCCCTTGGGGCTGGGTCCGCCCCGCCCGGCATGGGGTCCGAGCGGACCCGCCGGTCCAGCGACGGCGGCGGCCATGACCGTGCACCGCGGCGCACACCAACAGCCCTTCGCCCCCGACGAGATACGGAAAAGCGGCCGTTCGCCGGCGCCGATCGCAGGGCACTGGGCCGCACGGCCCGGAGCGGAATCAGAAAGGCCCTGCGCCGCTCTCTCTGGGCAACCAGGCGATCTCCCCCCCTGTCGATGCAGCGCCCATGGGGCCCTCATGCCGATCGCAGGAGCCGCTGGGATTCAGAGCCGGCTGCGGCGCTAGGCCGGCTTCGGCGCAGGCCCGGAACTCAGGCGGGCCGTAGGAGCAGGTGCTTCAGACCACCCGCTGGCGAAGCTTCTCCATGAATTCGAGCACGTTCTGCTTGTCGTGATTCAGCAGCCCGCCCTTCGATTCGGAGCGCATCTTGACCGTGGTCGAGGGCACCCCTTCCGGGGCCTCGAAGGAAATCGTCACGCGGGCCTCCCCGCCCAGCAGGCGCGCCTTGCGCGTGCACTCGATCAGGCCCTTGGCCTCGTCCTTGGAGACCACGCTCCAGCCGGGCAGCGCTTCGAGCAGGTCCACGGCCTCGCTGAAGATGCCGTCCTTGAGCCGCGGCACGCGCAGGGGCTTGAGGCGCAGATCGGCCTGGCTGTCGGAGGACTCGAACATGGGGGTCGGGGGAGGAGCGGTGGGCTGGATGCGGCGCCGGGGCCGGGCGGGCCGTTGCGGCCCTGCGCCGGAATCGTTAGGGACCGGTGCGGGGATCCGGATCGAGTCCGGCTGCGGCGATCTGGGCGGGGCCCGGGGCCCCTGCACCGCGACGCCGCTTGCGAGCCGGTTCTGTGGAACGCCGGGCGGGCCGGCGCGCCGCGGCGATCAGGCCAGCTTGGCGACGCGCTTGGCCAGGCGGCTCTTGAAGCGCGCGGCCGCGTTCTTGTGGATCACGTTGGACTTGGCCGCCTTGTCGATGCGCTTCATGGCCAGGACCAGCGCGGACTTGCCCTTGTCGGGGCTCTCGGCCTTCAGCACGCCCTTCATGGCGGTGCGCATGGCGGTGCGGATGGCCTTGTTCTGGAGGCGCTGGCGCTCGCTGGTGCGCAGGCGCTTGGCGGATTGCTTGCTGTTGGTCATCGAACGGGAGCGGGAGTCCGGAGCGGTCTCCGGGGAAGGCTGGCCGGGGAAGGCTGATTGGTGCGACGGAGCCCCCGGGCGGGCCGTCGGGGCGCTTCTGGCCCCTCGAGGTCCGGTCGCCGGGCGGCGCGGCCTGTTCAGCGGGCCAGCCCGTGAACGGGGGGCGAGAGCATAGCGAGGCCGGGCGCGGCCGGGCCCCAAAAATCCGGGCTGCGGTGGCGGCGGCGGCACGGGCGCGGCGCCCCGGGCTGGGCGGGCCGGGCAGCCCGGACGAGGCCGGGGCCTGCCGGGTCGTGCGCCGGTCGGGCCCGGCTGGCCAGACTCGGCGAACCGCCGGGATCGTGGAGCCCGCGAGGTCCCGGCGGGCGGGCGGGCGCTGCGGTCCGGCGAGGCGCGGCGGTCCAGCCCGCACCTCCCGCGCTGGTCAGCGCAGCTGCTCCATGCGCTGGGCCACGTCGCGGAACTGGATGTCGACCTCGAACACCGCCGAGAACAGCCGCCGGGCCTCGTCCCGGCGCCCGCCGGCCAGGGCCAGCTCGCCCAGGGTGTAGCGGATCTCCTTGGCGCGCTCGTCGGCGGCCGGCAGGCCCTCCAGGGCGCGCTCGTACTCGCGCACGGCCAGGTCCTGGAAGCCCTTTTGCTCGAAGCAGCGCGCCTTGAGCAGGGCCCCCTCCCGGGCCAAACCGGGGCCGTCGGGCAGCTTTTGCAGCTGTCCCAGGGCCTCGTCCGGGCGCCCGGCCTTGAGCTGCCGGCGGGCCAGCTCGAGCATCAGCGCCCCATCCCCCGGCCGGCGGGCCAGACGCCGCTCCACGTCGGCGACCTCGTGCTCTTGGATCTCGCGTTCCAGGGCCTCGGCGCGGCCCTCGTCGCCCTCCCGGGAGGCCTGGGCCAGCCGCCGCCGCAGCACCTTGCCGCGCAGCTCGCCGGCCCAATCGGCCAGCTCCGCATCGCCCTTCGAATAGGACAGGGCCCGCTCGACCAGATCGAGGGCCGCCTCGGCGTCCTTGAGCTGCTCGTGCACCTTGGCCAGGGCCCGCATGGTGGCCACGTCGCGCGGATCCGCCGCGAAGCGCTCCTCGAGCCGCGCCCGCTCGGCCTCCAGCTCCTCGGGGGTCAGGGTCCGCCGGCGGGCCTGCTCGGCGATCTCCGCGGGCGGGCGCTCCTTGGCGACCTCCCGGGAGTGCCCGACCTGCTCCAGGCGATTGCCGGCCAGGGCCGCCTCGGCGGCCAGGTTCTTGCGAGCATGGATCGCCTCCTGATCGCGGGGGTCGATCGCCAGGGCGCGCTCGTAGCACTGGATCGCCTGGGCGTGGTCGCCGGCCCGCGACTGCAGGGCCCCGGCGCGCTTCCAACCCGAGGCGTTCTTCGGGGCGATCTCGGACACGAACTCGAACACCGCGCGGGCCGATTTGAGATGGCCGGCGGCCTCCAGGCTGTCGCCCAGGGCCAGGTTGGCCTCCGCGTCCAGGGGGCTCTTCAGCAGGTAGTCCTCGAGGGCCCGGGCGGCGGCCTCGTGCTGGCCCACCTTGGCCAGGGCGCGGGCCTTGGTGAGGGGCACGGCCCCGGAGATGGCCCGCAGGAACTTGGAGCCCCCGCCGGCCTCGGCGCGGGCCTTGAGCGCCTGGCGCAGGCCGCGGCGGGCGTCGTACAGGTCCGCGTCGAGGTCCAGGAGCTGGCGGTAGAGCTCGATGGCCACGTCGTACTGGCGACGGCGCTGGAATTCGACGGCCTTTTCGAGGTGCTTGGAGAGGTCCACGGGGGATCTGCGGGGGGCGCCGGGGGCAACCTAGTCGTGCCGCGGGGGCCGGTCAACGCGGCGCCCGGCGCGATCGGGCCCCGAGGGGCCCAGGCGGGGCGGTGATCGGGACGGCGGCGGGCCTACACTCTAGGGCCATGAGCGAGCCCCAAGCCGCCCCGGATGCCCCCCTGGCGTTCGACCTGACCCTGTTCCCCGAGCCGGTGCTGCGCAAGAAGGCCGAGCCGGTGACCCGTTTCGACGGCGAGCTCGCCACCTTCGTGGAAGCGATGTTCGAGACCATGATCCACAGCGGCGGCGTGGGCTTGGCCGCCCCGCAGGTGGGGGTCAAGACGCGCGTGCTGGTGGTCAGCGAGAGCGGCAAGCGGGAGGACGGCTTCGCGTTGATCAACCCGACCATCCTGGAGCGCTCGGGCCCGACCACGCTCTACGAGGAGGGCTGCCTGTCCTTCCCCGGCATCTACGCGGAGGTTCCGCGGCCGGATCGCTGCAAGCTGGTCGCCCAGGACCTGGCCGGCAACCGGTTCGAGCGCGAATACAGCGGTTTCGTGGCGCGCATCGTGCAGCACGAATACGACCACCTGGAGGGCGTGCTGCTGGTGGACCGCATGTCGCCGGCGGACAAGCTCAAGAACAAGGTCGCCTTGCAGGAGCTGGTCGAGCGCTTCCAGCGCGCCCAGGCCGGCGCGGCGCCGAGCGGCGGGCTGCCGCGCCGTCGCTGAGCGACGCCCCGCCGTGCGCCTGACGGAGCGCCTCGCGGACCTGGCCCCCGCCCCGCGCGGGTCGGTGGTCTCGATCGGAGTGTTCGATGGGGTCCACCTTGGCCACCAGGCGATCCTGCGCGCCAATCTGGCGCGCGCGATCGAACTCGGCGCGGAACCGACCCTGGTGACCTTCCAGGGCCACCCCAAACAGCTGCTGCTCGGCCGCGCCCCCAAGTCCCTGACCAGCCTGCAGCACCGCCTGCACCTGTTCGAGCGCCTGGGCATCGCCCACACCGTGGCCCTGCCCTTCGACGCCGAGCTGCGCGCCCTCGACGCGGCCGAGTTCACGCGCCGCGTGCTGCTGGACGGCCTCGGCTGCCGCCACGCGGTGCTGGGTTTCGACAGCAAGTTCGGCCGCGGCGCCGAGGGCAACCCGGAGAGCCTGCGGCGCCTGGGGCTGGCGGTGGACGTGGTCGGGCAGGTGCTCGTGCGCCACCGGCCCGTGTCCTCGACCGCGATCCGCGAGGCGATCGAGCTCGGGGACCTCGAGGCCGCGGCGGCCATGCTCGGCCGCCCGGTGGCGCTCTACGGGGACGTGGTGCACGGCGACGCCCTGGGGCGCACCCTGGGATTCCCCACGGCCAACCTGGACCTGCACGCCGGGCTGCACCCCCCGCCCGGGGTCTACGCGGCCCGCGCCCGGCGGGGCGGCGAGCGCGAGCCCGGCTGGCCCGCGGTGGTCAACATCGGGGTCCGGCCGACCCTGGCCCAAGCCGGCGGCCAGCTGCGCATCGAGGTGCACCTGATCGACTGGAGCGGGGACCTCTACGGCGCCAGCCTGGAGGTCGAGCTGCAGGGGCGCCTGCGCGGCGAGCAGCGCTTCCCGGACCTGGCGGCCCTCTCCGCCCAGGTCCGGCAGGACGTGGCCCGCGCCCGGCGCCTGCTGATCGACCGGGAGAAGCCCCTGGACCGTTGACGTCCGCCCCGCCGGCCGACACAATCCTCGCCCCTGGAAGTCAGGGAGTGGTCAGATAGCTCAGCTGGTAGAGCACTTGACTGAAAATCAAGGGGTCGCCGGTTCAAATCCGGCTCTGACCACCATTCCTCCCCGGGGGCTGCGGGAGCGTCCGGGTGCCCGGCCAACAGGGTGATCGACGGGGTGCCTGATCGACGGGATGATCGAAGAGGGCCATGGACCGCCGGCACGCTTGCCTGAACGGGGCTGAGGCTTCGCTATGGCGACTCCTGCGGGAGGCCTGCGGTCCGGCAGGCAAGCCGTGCAAGAGGTTGGCTCCGCTGGTCGGTGTCCGCTCGGGGTGCCATGCGCTCGAGAAACGCCAACTTCGAGCTCAAAGCCCGCGGGTCGCCGCTGGGCGGGCGCTCGCGAGAGCCGCCTCGCAGGTATGCCGAAATCACGTGCGAAGCGCTCGGCGAGCAGCAGCACGCCCTGCCCGCGCTCGCCCAACGGCGACATCAGCGGGCTGAGCGAGGCCAGGCGAAAGAACCGGTCCCCGCAGAAGCGCCCTCGGCGGCCGGGGCGGCCGGGGCGCGCCGCTCCCGGTGCATGGCCACCAGCGCGCGCACCTCGACTCGTCGCGTACGCGTCCCGCCCAGGCGCTTGGTCTCACGCTCCTGGAAGGTGCGCAGGATCCTGGCGGGCCAGCGCTGATCCCTGCACACAGGCCGAGCGCGGCCCGGCCCACCCCCATCCATACCCATCCTGAAGCCATGATCACCCTGCGTCCTTCCAAAGCCCGCGGCCACGCCAACCACGGCTGGCTCGACAGCTACCACACCTTCTCCTTCGCCAACTACTTCGATCCGGCCCACATGGGCTTCGGCCAGCTGCGCGTGCTCAACCAGGACCGCGTCGCCCCCGGGCAGGGCTTCGGCACCCACGGACACCGCGACATGGAGATCGTGTCCTACGTGCTGGAGGGCACCCTCGAGCACAAGGACAGCCTCGGCAACGGCGCGCAGATGCGCCCGGGCGAGGTGCAGCTCATGTCCGCCGGCCGCGGCGTAACCCACAGCGAGTTCAACCCCTCGCGCAGCGAGGGCCTGCATTTTCTGCAGATGTGGGTGCTGCCCCAGGAGACCGGCACGAACCCGAGCTACCAGCAGAAGGACTTTCCCCTGGCCGAGCGCCGGGGGCGCCTGCGGCTGGTGGTCTCTCCGGGCGGCCGCGAGGGTTCCCTGAAGATCCGCCAGGACGCGGCCCTGTACGTGGCGACCTTGGGGCCCGGCGAGCGCGTGTCCCTGCCGCTGGCGGCCGACCGCGCGGCCTGGCTGCACGTGGCCCGCGGCCGCCTGCGGCTGGGGGCACAGACCCTGGGCGCCGGCGACGGCGCCGCGATCGAGGACGAGCGCGAGCTGGTCCTCGAGGGCCTGGAGGACAGTGAGCTGGTGCTGTGGGAGCTGGCCGCCCAATGAAGCCCCTGTCGCGCGCGAGCTGGCCCGCCAGCCCCCAGGCGACCGGGCTGCTGGCGGCCGCCCTCTGGCTGCTGCCGGCCTGCGCTGGCCCCAAGCCCCTGCAAGCCGCCTTGATCGAGTACGACGAAGACCTGAGCTCGGCCCAGGACCAGCTCTTGCTGCTCAACATCGCCCGCGCCCATCGCGGCCGGCCGCTGCACTTCAGCACGGTGGCGGGCATCGCGGCGACCTTCGACCGGCGCGTCGAAGCCAGCTTCGGCGCCGAGCTGGGCGCGGGCAGCGCCAACGACCTGTACCTGCCGGGCCTGGGCGGCTCCGTCGCCGAGAACCCGACCCTCAACGTGGTGCCGATCCAGGGCGAGGACTTCGTGCGCCGGCTGTTGGCGCCCCTCGACGAGCACAACCTGGCCTTCTTCCACCACCAGGGCATGGACGCCGAGCTGCTGTTGCGGCTGCTGGGCCAGTCCTTGGTGATCGAAACGCCTGCAGGCCGGCGCTTCGTGGACAACCCCGGGACCATCGCCTGCCCGGGCGGCAGCGAATTCGAGGCCTTCGTGCAGCGCGTCGCGGCCCTCTCCAAGGCCGGTCGTCTGGACATCGGTCCCTTGCAGCTCGAGGAGAGCTGGCCGCTCGGGGACGCCTCGGTCGAGAGCGCGAGCGACCTGGCCGACCTGCTCGAGCGCGGCTTCCGCTTGGACCCCGCCGCCAAGCGCCTCTCGCGGCGCCTGGTCGGCCGCACGGTGCTGACCAACGTGGACAGCGGCCGGCTGCCCCCGGAGCGGCTCGAACGGCTGCAGGCCAGCGCCCAGGAGTACCCGCTGTATTGCGTGCGGTTCGAGCTCGACGCGGACGAGGGCGGCCCGGAGCTCTGCGGCTGGCTCAAGCTGCGCAGCATCTCGGCGATCCTGCACGTGCTCGGCCGAGAGGTTGAACAGGCCGGAGGCGGCTGCCTGGGGATCCTGCGGCAGGCCGAACCGGGTTGCGATGAGCTGGTCGCGGTGCGCTACCTGGGCCAGCGCTACGCGATCGCGGACGATCCCGCCGGCCAGGGCCGGATGGCGCTGGGACTGCTGAGCGCCCTGTATCAACTGACGGTCTCGGAGGTCCCCGGCGAGCCCCTGCCGGCGATCACGATCGCCAAATGAAGCGATCGCGACCGCCGGCACGGCCCCGGGGATTCCGCGCCCTCAGGGCAGGAACAACACGGCGGTCGAATCGGTGACGAAGGTCACGCGGGGGACACCCTGGACATCGAGCACCAGGCCGGCGAAGGTCGCGGTCAGGCCCGCCAGGGAGTTCGAGCCCTGCGGGACCAGCACGCGCGCCGGGCCCACGCCCAGATCCGTGAGCTGTCCGAGGTTCTGCTGGAAGGGGCCCTGGTTGGCTCCGATCAGCATGGCGTCGGTCAGGAAATCGGGGTTGAGCGGCAGCACCCCCGCGTCGGTGGGGATGCCGGGCGACGCGCCCGAGAGCGTGCCCAGGGTCAAGTACACTTGTCCGCCCAGGTCGGAACCCGATTGCAGCGGCAATTCGATCGTGCCGCCGGCGCTGGCCGACAGGCTTGGGACCGAAGCACTCAAGGAGCGTGTGGCGACGTTCACGAGCGCGTACTGCGAGCCCGAACCACCGGTCATGCTCATCAAGGCCACCCCATCGTCCGTGATCGCGGTGGGCCTTCCGGTGGTGGTGTAGTAGAAGCGGCTCAGGGCATACTCGGAGCCCTTGATGGTCTGGCCGCTGGGGGCGGGCAGCTCATCGCCACCAAAAGCAGCGGCCCGTAGGCCGACATCCGCCTGATGCACCCAGGTCGCCCTGCCGCCGGTGGGGCCTCCCGCGCCTAGCTGCACGTCGGCCCGGAACCAGATCCGGTCCAGGGAATCCACGCCCAGCAGATTGGAGGGGGCCAGGAAGAGCTTCCCACCCGTGCCGGGAGCCACGTCGCCCTCGCGGGCGATGACCTCGAGCGGGCCGCCCGGTGTGACCGCCAGGAGCGCCGAGTCGTTTCCGGCGCCGACCGCGCCCCCGAGCTTGCCGAAGAAGGCCGCCCGGCCGCTGGATCCAAAGTGGAACAGCGGAGTTTCGAAGGCGGTCAGGAACACGCCGGGCAGCTGCGGCAGCGGATCCCCAACCCGCGCGAGGGCGATGCTTCCGGACTGTCGCACCTGGACGAGGGCCTCGAGCCCTCCGGGAGCGCCCACACCTCCGACCAGGCTGGTCAGGAACTGGAGCCCCGTGTCCGGCCCGTCGAAGACCGGCCCCATCCCAGTCCAGCGGTTCCAATCGCCCTGGGGCCCGCCGAACGTGGTGCCAGCGAAGGGCGCCGCATCGCCTTCGCGGACCAGGATGCTCAGGGCCTGGCCTGGCCGGGACAGCAGGATCGCTTGGTCGTTGTCCACGCTCAGGGGCAGCGAGCTCTGGCCCTGCAGCAGCCGGCAGCTGAACAGCAGCGTGCCCTGCTGCCCGAGCCGGAACACCTGGCGGAAGCTGCCGAAGGGCGGGGGGGCGATCAGTTCGCTGAGCAACTCGCCGCCGGGCAGGGCGTCACCTTCCCGCGCAGCGACCGCCAGGTTGCCCGGGGTGCCGCGATAGAGGATCTCGTCGTTGAGCGGGCCCAGCACATCCCCGAAGGCCAAACGCACCCGGAAGCAGGCCAGACCGGTTTCGTCCACGCCGCTGGATTCTTCGAGTTGCTGCTTGAGGTCGGTGACCACCGTCGCCCCCTGGGTGCCGGGCGCGAGCAGGCCCTCCCGGACCAGCAGGCCCACCGTGCCGTTGCTGAGCACGTACAGGGCGGAGTCGTTGCTTTCCGTGGTGAACGAGCCCTGCAGTCCGGTTCCGAACAGCACATGCCGTCCGTTGGCGCTGACGCGGATGCCGGGCGAAATCGCCGCTTGGAAGGGGATCGTGGTGGCCAGGGGGGCGCCGCTTACGATCGGTGAGCCGGGCCCCAGCAAGCGCGTCAGGCCTGCGGCCTGGGACCAGGCGTAGAGCCCGCCGCCGGAATTCGGGTTTTCCGGCAGGGTCAAAATCGCGCTGCCGTCGTCGGCCCGTGCCGCGGTCCACAGGGACGGGATCGGGACGTTGATCGCAGGCGAACCGGGAATCGGCAGGACGGAGCCGGGGCCGAGCAGCGCCTGCCCCTGGACCTCGAGCAGGCTCTGGGGCGCGGCGCTTGCGCCAAAGACGGCCAGGCAGACCGCGCCGGAGACGGAGAGCGAGCG
>JBILNK010000332.1:0-2676 GCA_044375105.1 Planctomycetota bacterium | reverse complement strand
CGTTCCCCGGGTCCGGAGCGGGAGCTGCTCGAAGCGATCGGCTTCGACCTGGGCCTCGGGCTGGCCACCGCGCTCAACCTGCTCGACCTGCGCGCCTTCGTGATCGGCGGCGGCTTCGCGGCCACCTTCCCGCGCCTCGAGCCCGGGATCCGGCGCGGGCTCTCGGCGGGCAGCTACGGCCAGCGCCTGGACGGGGTCCTGCTGCGCCCCGCCAGCCTGGGGACCGACGCGGGCTGGCTCGGCGCCGCGCGCCTGGGCCTATCGCTGTGCGACTGAGCGCGGCCGCGCGCTCGGGATCGCCGGCCGCCGTGGCTCCGCAGGCCCCGCCCGGGGTGCTCGATCGCCGCTGCCCGCCCTGGCGCCGCCGGCTGCGGGGCCTATGCTCGCTGCGCCCCGGGCAGCCTCGAAGAAATCGTCCCGCGCTCCGCCCGCAACGCAGGCTGGGCCTGACCGCCCGCGCTCGGGCCGGCCCGCCGGCGGCCCCACGGGCTCCGAGTGCCCCACGACCTGGCCAACGTGATCCAAGACGAAACGATCGTGTCCGTGCGCGGGCTGACCATGGCCTATCGCCGCGGCCTTTGGAAGTCGCCCTACGAGGCCCTGCGCGGCATCGACCTGGAGGTCGGGCGCGGCAGCGTGTTCGGCCTGCTCGGCCCCAACGGCGCCGGCAAGACCACACTGGTCAAGGTGCTGCTCGGGCTGGCGGTCGGCTACCGCGGGGAAGCGCGGCTGTTCGGCGAGCGCGCCGGCAGGGCGGCCCAGCGCGCCCGGATCGGCTACCTGCCCGAGGGCCACCGCCTGCCGGGCTACCTGACCGGACGGCAGGTGCTCGAGCTGTTCGGGCAGCTCTCCGGCCGCGACCGGCGCTGGCTGCGGCCGCGCATCGGGACCTGGCTCGAGCGCGTCGGCATGCGCGACAACGCCGACCGCAAGCTCAGGGAATACAGCACAGGCATGCAGCAGCGCATCGGGCTGGCGCAGGCCTTGATCCACGAGCCCGAACTGGTGTTCCTCGACGAGCCCACCGACGGCGTCGACCCGGTCGGACGCGCGGCGATCCGCGAGGTGATCGAGGAGCAGCGCCGGCGCGGCGTGACCGTGTTCCTCAATTCGCACCTCCTGATGGAGGTCGAGCGCATGTGCGATCGGGTCTTGATCATCGACAAGGGGCGCGTGCTGCGCCTCGGCAGCCTGGACGACCTGACGCCGCGCACCAACCTGGTGCGTTTCGAGCTCGAGCCCCTGCCGGCGGACCTGGCCGAGCTGTCCGCGGGGCTGGGGCAGAACCTGCGGATCGAGGGGCAGGGCTTCAGCATCGAAGCGGAACCCGAGGCGATCGATGCCCTGGTGGACCGGCTGCGCGCCCGCGGCGTCTCGATCCGCGGGCTTTCGCGCCAGAAGCTGAGCCTCGAGGCGACCTTCATCGAATCCGTGGTGCAGACCAGCGCTGCTTCCGGAGGCCGGCCATGAATCGTGGGGCGATCCGCCGGGCGCTGTTCTTCGACGCCCTCTACCAGGTGCTGGACAACCGGGTCTTCCGGATCCTGGCGTTCCTGACGCTGCTGCTCCTGCTGGTCCCCTGGCTGGTGGGCCTGCGCGAAGAGGAGGTCGTGTTGGCCTGGGGCTGGCGCACCTACGAGTACCGCGACCTGCTGCAGGCCGTCTCGCCGCTGATCCCCGACGTCCAGGGCTCCGACCAGCAGCGCGCGATCGCCGGCCTGGTGGAGCTCCTGGTCACCAACCTGGCGGGCACCTTCGGGCTCTTTTTCGTGCTGGCTGCGACCTGCTTCTTCGTGCCGCAGATGCTCGAGAAGGGCGCCGCCGATCCGCTGTTCAGCAAGCCCGTCTCGCGCCTGCGCCTGCTGCTGGCGCGTTACGTCGCCGGGATCCTGTTCGTGGCGCTGCTCAGCCTGATCCTGATGGGCGGCATCACCCTCGGGCTGCTGGCCAATTCGCGCTATTTCGACCCGTCGCTGCTCTGGTCCGGGCTCAGCGTGGTCTATCGCTTCTCGATCCACTCGGCCTTCGCCACGCTGATGGGGGTCTGGACGCGCTCGAGCACGGCCGTGCTGCTGCTGACGCTGAGCTTCATGGGCCTCAACACCCTGGTCCACAACGTGTGGATCTGGAACCGCTGGCAGGAGCAGCGCGACCTGCTCGAGAGCGTGCGGCCCGAGCTGGCCGGAGCCTCGCCGGAGGAGCAGCGTGCGCGGCAGGACGTGGACGTGTTCCTCGAGGTGCTCGGGACCAGCGTCAGCGTGCTGCACCATGCCCTGCCCAAGCTGCAGGACGCGGATCCGATCGCCCGCAGCCTGCGTCGGCAGTTCGAGCCGACGCCCTTCCTGGCGGAGGTCTGGTTCGAGTCGCGGCCGCGCCAGACCGACGAGACCAAGCGGCGTTCCTTTTCGCCGCGCCCGGTGCGCCTCGGCCTGCGCCGCGACGGCGACCTCGAATGGCGCACCTCGGGCGAGCTGCGGGTGGCGCGCTTCGATCCCGAGGGGCAGACCAAGCTGCGGGTCTACGGCCGCGAAGTCCTGGTGCGCCGCGTGGGCGACGGGCTCGAGATCGAGCTCGAAGGCCAGCCGGCGGAGATCCTGCCCCCGCCCCCGCCCGGGCAGGAGGGCCCCGGCATGCAGCGACCGGACCTGTGGTACGAGGGGCAGCTCGGCTGGGGCG
>JBILNK010000066.1:0-20349 GCA_044375105.1 Planctomycetota bacterium | reverse complement strand
GGCGGCGCCGCCCCCGCGGGCTGAGGCCGAGCCGCCGGCGCCGGGGCCGGGAGCCCAGGGCAGCATCCGGGCTCGGGGCGCCAGAACGCCCGTCCCCTGCCGCTCCACACGCCGCTGGCGCCGAGGAAGCCCGAACGGCGCGCGGGCTCTCGGGGCAGCACCGCGCAGGCCCGCTGGGCCTCGAAGGCAGCCCCGAAGCCGCGGGTCGGCCCCCGGTCACAGCCCGGTCACCCACGCCGCTGCGGGCGGGTTAAGTTCCAGGATTGCCCATTGGCCTCCGCCCGCCCCGCCGCCCCCTCCCCCTCCTGCGATGCCGTCCCCCCTGCGTTTCGCCGCCCTGCTGCCCCTGACCCTGCTGATCGCCGCGCTCCCCGCCGCCGCGGGCACCCTGTACGTCAACGCCGGCCTGGCCACGGGCAACAACGACGGCAGCTCCTGGGCCGACGCCTTCCAAGGCACACAAGGTCTGCAAAGCGCCCTGGCCACGGCGGTCAGCGGCGATCAGATCTTCGTGGCCGTCGGCCGCTACCTGCCGACCGCCACGACCACGCGCACGATCTCCTTCGCGCTCGAGAACGGCGTGGAGATCTACGGATCGTTCCTGGGCAACGAAGCCAGCCTCGCGGAGCGCCCGCCGATCGGGACCCAGTGGAGCGTGCTGGACGGCGACCTGCTCGGCAACGACGGCAGCGCGGCCTTCGCAGACAACAGCTTCCACCTGCTGACCGCCGCGGGCACGAACTCCACGGCGGTGCTGGACGGCTTCACCGTACGCGGCGGCAACGCCAACGGCAGCGGCAGCAACAACGACCGCGGCGGCGGCATCCTGATCGTCTCCGCGGTCAGCCCGACGATCCGCAACTGCCTGTTCAGCGACAACCGCTGCACCTTCGGCGGCGCCGCGGGCTACATCAACAACGGCGGCGCCCCGACCTTCACCGACTGCACCTTCCAGAACGGGCAGGGCGGCAGCTTCGGCGGCGCCTTCGACATCGCCGGCGGCGGCGCGCTGCGCTTCGATCGCTGCATCTTCCGCAACAACACCGCCGGGCGCGGGGGCGGTCTCGAGATTTTCGCTTCGACCGGACCGCAGGTGACCAACTGCCTGTTCGTGGGCAACACGGCCACCAGCGCCACGGGCGGCGGCGGCGGCGTGTGGGTCGGTTCCGGCGGCAACCCGCAGCTGCGCAATTGCACCATCGTCGGCAATTTCTCCACCAGCCAAGCGGTCGCGGGCCTGCGCAACCAAAGCTCCGGCGGCGCGAGCGTCGCCAACTGCATCCTCTTCGACAACATCGGACCCGCCGGCGCCCAGGGCCCCGGGAACCAGGCCAACGCGGGCACGAACATCACCTACTCGCTGGTCGAAGGCGGCTACACCGGCACCGGCAATTCGTCCGCCGATCCGCTCTTCGCCGCGCCGCTGGCGGGCGACTTCCGCCTGGGAGCGGGCTCGCCGGGCATCGACGCGGGCAACAACGCCGCCCTGCCGCTGGGCATCCTGCTGGACCTGGCCGGCAAGCCGCGCTTCCAGGACGTGCCCGCGGCCCCCGACACCGGCGTCGGCACGGCCCCGCTGGTCGATCTGGGCGCTTTCGAGAGCGCGGCGCCGGCCTTCGTGGCCCGCCCGGGCTGCTTCGGCAACGGCGCCGGCCTGCAGAGCGCCAGCCCGGCCCTGGCGCTGAACCAGACGGCGACCCTAGACCTCAGCGCCGGCCTCTATCCGAACGGCCTGGGCCTGCTCTATCTGGGCCTCGACGGCGCGGACCTGTCCGGTTGCGGCCTGCCCCTGCCCGGCCTGGGCGAGCTGCTGCTGAGCCTGGCCCCGGCTCCGACCCTGCTGGGCAGCGCGGCGCTGCTCTCCGGCCAAGCCAGCTTCCCGGTGCAGGTGCCGAACACCCCCGCCCTGGTGGGCAAAGCGGTCGCTTTCCAAGCCGCGAACGTGGACCTCTTCGGCGCCGGCAACCCGGTGGAACTCAGCAACTCGCTGCTCGCCACCATCGCGCCCTGAGGGAGCTCTCCGGGGGCGGCCTCAGTCCCCGGGGCTCGGCGCACCGCGCAGGCATCGACCGGGCCAGCCCGCGGTGGAGCGCGCGAGCGGATGCTCGGAACTCTGCCGCTGCTGCGCCCCAAGGGCACGCCTTCAGGGGCTGCGCATAGCCCGCCAAGGCGCCCCGCGCCGCGATCGCCTGCCGCCCGGGGGCCGCGTCGCCAGCGGCGGCTTGGCCGCAGCGCCACAGAACGGCGATCCCGACCTCAGCGGCCGCCGCAGGGCGGCCCGCGGGCGTCCGATCGATCGGGATCGCGGCGCTGCGCAGACCCTGGCGATCGGCGCTCAGGGGCCGATCAGTCCCCGGTTGGAGCCGAGGCGGGCGCGGCGCTGTGGGCCAGGGCCTGCTCGAGGTCGGCCCACAGGTCGAGGGGGTCTTCGATGCCGACGGACAGGCGCACCTGGCCGGGGCCGATGCCGGCGGCCAGGCGCTGCTCCGGCGAGAGGCCCACGTGGCTCATGCGCGCCGGCAGGCTGATCAGGCTCTCGACGCCGCCCAGGCTGGCGGCTTCGAGGATCAGGCTAAGGGCGCGCGCGAAGGCCCCGGCGCGCGGGTCGCCCCCGGCCAGTTCGAAGCTGACCATGGCGCCGGGGCGGGCGAGCAGACGCCTGGCGAGCCCGCGCTGGCGCTCGCTCGCCAGACTCGGATAGAGCACCCGTTGGACCTCCGGGTGGGCCGCGAGGCGCCGCGCCAGCTCCTCGGCGCCCGCGCATTGGGCCGCGAGGCGCAGGGCCAGGGTCTTGAGGCCGCGCTCCAGCAGGAACGCCGCCTGTGGGTCGAGCACGGCGCCGGCCAGGGTGCGCCAGCGGCGCGCCTGGGCCAGCAGCTCGCCGCCGCCGGCCAGCACGCCGCCGAGCAGGTCGGAATGCCCGCCCAGGTACTTGGTGGCCGAATGCATCACCAGGTCGGCCCCGTGCTCGAGCGGCCGCTGCAGGGCCGGGGAGACGAAGGTGGCGTCGACCAGAAGCCGGGCGCCGGCGCGGCGGCAGACCTCCGCCAGGCCGGGCAGGTCGGCCACGCACAGGTCGGGGTTGGAAAGGCTCTCCACCAGCACCAGGGCGCCTCCCGGGGGCAGCTTGCGGGAGAGGTCCGCCGGATCGTCCGGGGCGAAACGGACGAGCGGGCTGCCCTGGCGCGGCAGCAGCTCCGCCAGCAGAGCCAGGCTGCCCCCATAGAGCCGATCCGAGGCCAGCAGGGGCTTCCCCGGGGGTAGGGCCGCCAGCAGGGCCGCGTGCAGGGCGGCCTGGCCGGATCCGAAGGCGACCGCCCCCTCGGCCCCCTCCAGGGCCGCGAGACGCACCTCCAGGGCCTCCAGGCCCGGGTAACTCTCGCGGGAATAGACGCGCGCCTCCTCGCTGCGGCCGGCCTCCCGCAGCCGGTAGGCGGCCTCGTCCAGCAGGAACGTGGTCGAGCGCACGATCGGTGTCACCAGGGAGCGTTCGGCAGCGCTCGGCCGGTGGCCGGCGTGCACGCAGCGGGTGGCCAGGCGGGTGTGGTCCAGTCGCGGTCGGGTCATGGGCGGGCGCTCGGCGGGCCGGGCCGAAATGTACGCGGGCGGGCCCGGGCCGCCAGCTTCCCGCGGGTTTCGGGCCCCCCCAGACGCTTACACTGCTCCCCCCCGCCCCGGAGTCCCCGCACTCCGGGCGCCCCGAGCAGCCAAAGCCCGCCCCGATCCGATGCCCTCAGGACCGCTCATCGACCTCTCCAAGATCGACCTTGCCCGCGTGGTGGCTGGCCGCCAAGAGATCGATGGGGTGCTGAAGCAACGGGGCCGGTTCGCGATGATCGACGGGGTCAATCACATGGACCTCCAGAACGGTTTCGCCGTGGGCTTCAAGGAAATCCGCGGCAGCGACTGGTGGGCCAGCGACCACATCCCGGGCCGGCCGCTGTTCCCCGGCGCGCTGATGATCGAGGCCGCGGCCCAGCTGTGCACCTTCCACTTCCTGAAGCTGCACCCCGAACTCGAGAACGTCTTCATCGGCTTCGGCGGCCTGGACGAGGTGCGCTTCCGCAGCGCCGTCGAACCCGATTGCCGCCTGACGCTGGTGGGCAAGGTGGTGCGGGAGCGGGCCAAGATGTTCATCTACGAGGCCCAGGGCTTCGTAGGCTCGCAGCTGGCCTTCGAGTGCGCCATCCGCGGGCTGGTGGTCTGAGGGGCCGAGCATGGACGGGCAAGAGGGCCAGGGCGGCGAACTTCTCAATGCACAGGTCGTCGAGCGGGAAGAGCTCAACGAAGCCCTGATCCGCCTGCGGGTGGCCTACGCTCACCGCGCGCCGCCCGCCTACGAGCCGGGCCAATTCGTCAACATCGGCCTGCCGCCGCGGGACCCGAGCCATGTTCAGCCGGGCGCCAAGCTGGTCAAGCGCCCCTACTCGGTGTCGTCTAAACCGGGCGAGGACACGCTCGAGTTCTTCGTGCGCCTGGTCGACGGCGGGGCCTTGACCCCCAGCCTGTTCGCCCTGCCGCTCTACGGGCGTCTGTGGATGGACGAGCGCCTCTTGGGCCGTTTCACCCTCGAGGCCCTGCCCGATTCGCCGCCGGCCCAAGAGCGCGACCTGCTGCTGGTCTCGACCGGCACGGGCATCGCGCCGTTCATCTCGATGCTGCGCGCCCATCCGCCCGCCGCTGCCGGGGTGCGCCCCTTCCGCCGCGCCGCCCTGGTCAACGGGGTGCGCATCGCCTCGGACCTCGGCTTCCGCAGCGAGATCGAGGCCTGGTGCGCCCGCGACAGCGGCCTGCGCTATCTGCCGGCCTGCACACGCGAGCCCGAGGGCGGCCCTTGGCGCGGCGCGCGCGGGCGCCTGCCGGAGCTGTTCGCGCGCCCGGACATCGAAGCCCTGCTCGGCTTCCCCCTCGACCCCGCGCAGGTGCAGGTGCTGCTGTGCGGCAACCCGGAGATGATCGAGGCGCTGCTCGAGCTCCTGGCCCAGCGCGGCTTCAAGAAGCACTCCCGGCGCGAGCCCGGGCAGGTGCATTTCGAGCGCTATTGGTGAGCGCGGGGGGGGGCGAACCGCTGCCCACCGGCCGGCTTTCCCCAGCCGGGTTTCAGAGGCCCGCGCCGAAGGACGGCGGCCGCTCGTAGACCGGCTCCACGGCCCCATCGATACCGAGGATCTCGAGCACGTCCAGCTCGAGGCACTGGCCCGCGCAACCGATCCAGTCCGGCATTCCGGGACGCGTGGCGCCCTCCTCGCCGGACAGCACCTCCTTGACGTAGGTGCCGTGCTGCGTGTCGAGTTCGATCTCGAAGCGCCGTGAGCTGCCGTCGGCCGCGGGCTCGACCGGCCGCGCCGCGCGCAATTCGATCCAGCGCGTGCGGTCCAGATCGGCGCGGCGGTGGGCGACGCGCTTGGGCGTGCGCTGCAGGACCTCGATGCGGTGACCAAGGTGCGGCGCGAAGGCCGCCGCCTGCCGCGGGGCGTCGAGCTCGACCAGCGCCCGGTAGCGCTTGGCGTGGGGCGTCTCCTTGAGATACGCGACCCGCGCGCGCTCGGCGTAGTGCAGGCCCTCGATCTCGAGCCGGCCGGGGTTGCGCCGATTGACCTCCGCCTCGAGCTCGGCCAGGTCCACGTCGAGCACCCGCGGGCTCTCGAGCTCGAGCACGAACGGGCGTCCGCGCCCCAGCATGCGCACGTCGACGTCCTCGCGCCCGGCGCCGTGGAACTTGTTCTTGCGCGTGCCGAAGGCCTTGCCGACCACCCAGGCCACCAGCTCCTGGACCGAATCCTTGGTCAGCTTGCCGAAGCCCTGGCAGTTCTCGCAGCCCTCGCGGCGGCGCGGGTGCCCCTTGCAGACCGGGCAATGGAACACGGTCTGGGGCAGGTCGCGGCACAGCTTGCGATAGCGGCCTTCCAGGAACAGCCTGGCGCTCGGGGGCGGATTCATCGGCGATTTGGGCAACGGGGTGCAGAGGATAGGCCCTGGGAGCGCCGGGCGGCAACCGAGCCGGGGCAGCGGACGCGCGCCGGCCCAGGGGGTCGAGCGGGCGCGGGCCGGCGCGCCCGATCGGACCGCCCGCTCCCGCACGCAGGATTCCGGGCCGATCGGCCCGCGCGCGGCGGCCTGGCGCGGGGCGCTGCTGCGCCGCGCGAGCCGCAGGGCTTGATCGGCAGGGGATCCGCGGGGATGCTCGCCGACCATGCAGACGGCGCGCTTCCTGGCGGGCATCGACGAAGCGGGGCTCGGGCCTCTCTTGGGCCCCTTCGCGCTCGGCTACGCCGGCCTGTGGTGCGGCGCCGGCGGTGCGGCCGGCGAGGGCGCCGGGCGCTGGCCCTTCGAGGCCCTGGCGCGGGTGGTCGCCGAGGAGCCGCGCCTCGATCGCGACAAGCTGATCGTGACCGACAGCAAAAAGGTCCACGCGCGCAACCTGCGCGGCCGGCGGCGGCTCGAGCGCACCGTGCTGTGCTTTTGGAGCTTTGCCCGCTCAGAGAGCCCCGTGGGCCTCTCCGCCCGCGACTGGCTGGATTCGCCCCTCGGGCCAGGTCCCGAGCTCCTGGCGGCGCACCCCTGGGCCCTGGACCTGCCCGCCCGGCTGCCGCTGTGGTGCGAGGACGGCGCGATCGAGGACGGCGCCGCGGCGCTCTCCAAGGAAGCCCGACGGGCCGGCATCGAGCCCGGCCCGATCGGGGTGCGCTTGGTGCCGGAGGCCGAGCTCAACGCCGCCTTCGACCGCACCGAGAACAAGTCCGAGGCCCTGTGGGAGCACACCAAAGCCGCCCTCGCCCTGCTGTTCGAGGCCGGCGAGCGGGGTCCGGCTCACGCTCTGCCGCGGGACGACGCCGCAGGCCGCTGGCCAGCCGATTTCATGATCGACCGGCAGGGCGGCCGGGCGCGGTACGGCCCGGCCCTGGCGCGGGCCCTGCAAGGGGCCGAGGTACGCCTGATCGCCGAGACCGAGGGCTGTTCGAGCTACGGGGCGCGCTCGCACGGCCCGGGCCTCGACGCACAGGTCGTGTTCGCCGAGGGCGGCGAGACGCGCTCCTTCGCGACCGCCCTGGCCTCCTGCTTCGCCAAGTACGCCCGCGAACTGGCCATGGAGGGCTTCAATCGCCACTTCGGCCGCCTGGCCCCTGGGCTGGCCCCGACCGCCGGCTACACCGAGGATGGGCGCCGCTGGCTGCTCGATGCGGAGCGGCTGCTGCCCCCGGGGGCCCTCGATCGCGGGCTGCTGGTGCGGCGGCGCTGAGGAATCCGCCGGCACCGCTGTCCATGGTCCGGGGGCGGAGCCCAACGGGCAGGCCCGCGCCCGGTTGGAGTCCGTCGACGATCGGCGCAGGACCGGACCGCCGCACGGGTCCAACGCACGGCTCCGCTCGACGGGGCCAGCGCCCCGCGGTGCGGCGCCGAGACCAACAGCAGCGCCCCGCGGGCGGGCCGGATTCGATGGCCCCGGCCCGCCGGCGCCGAGGCCCCCGCGCGGCGCAGCGAGTACCTTCATGGTCCCCGGCGCCTGCAGCGGCCCGGAACCCACCCTCGCCTCCCCCGCGGCCCCCCCGTTGAAGACCGCCATCCTCGGCGCCGGCGTATCCGGACTGGCCCTGGCCCGCTTCCTGATCCAGGGCGGGCTTGCCGCCCATGACGTGACCGTGTTCGAGGCCAGCCGCGTGGCCGGCGGCCTGTGCGGCTCGAAGACCGTCGATGGCTTCACCTACGACATCGCCGGCGGGCACATCCTGTTCAGCAAGGATCGGCCGGCGATGGACTGGATGAAGGCCGAGGGCGGCGGCGAGCAGGCCTTCGTGCGCCGCGACCGCGAGACCAAGATCCGCTTCGGCGACCGCTGGGTGCACTATCCCTTCGAGAACGGGCTCGGAGACCTGCCCGCGCAGGCCAACTACGAGTGCCTCAAGGGCTACGTGGAAGCCTGGGCCCAGCGCCAAAAAGCGCCCGGCCCGGCGCCCGCGGATTTCGGTGCCTGGGTGTGCTGGCGCTTCGGCGAGGGCATCGCGCGGCACTTCATGGATCCCTACAACCAGAAGATCTGGAAGCGCCCGCTGTCCGAGCTGACCTCGGACTGGGTCGCCGGCCGCGTGCCGGATGCGCCCATCGACGACGTGCTCAAGGCCTCCGTGGGCATCCGCACCGAGGGCTACACGCACCAGTCGATCTTCTACTACCCGAAAGCCGGCGGTTTCCAAGCGATCACCGACGGATTGGCCAAGAATCTCGGGCCGCGCCTGCGCCTCGGTCACAAGGTCGAGCGCGTCGAGCGGCACGGGGCCGGCTTCCACGTCGATGGCGAAACTTTCGACCGGGTGGTCAGCACGATCCCGCTCAATCTGTTGCCCGATCTGCTGCCCGGGCTCCGCGAGAGCGAAGCGCGCGCGCTGCGCGAGCTGTCCTACAACTCGATCACCTGCATCCTCTACGCCCTCGACCGGTCGGAGCATCCGCCCCTGTCCTGGATCTATCTGCCCCATCCGGAGCAGGGCCCGGCCAACCGCGTGACCTACATGTCGAACTACTCGCCGGGCAACGCGCCGGCGGGCCGCACCTCGCTGATGGCCGAGGTCACCTGGGACCCGGCCGGGGGCGAGCCGGGGCCGGGCCTCGAGCGCGAGGTGCTCGAGGGCCTGGTCAAGGCCGGGCTGGTGCGCCCCGAGGAGGTGCTGTTCAGCGACCGCACCAGCTCGCGCTTCGCCTACATCGTCTACGACCGGCCCTTCAAAGAGCGCAAGGCCGCCGCCCTGGCGGCCCTCGAACGGCTCGGGATCGTGCCGCTGGGCCGCTTCGGCCGCTACGAGTACGACAACTCCGACCAGTGCGTGATCAAGGCGCGCGCCCTGGCCCAGGAGCTCCTGGTGCAGGCCGCGCGCGGCTGAGGAAACCGAGCAATCATGGGCGCGATCACCCACCAGCCGCGGCCCCTGTCCCTGGTCATCCCGACCTGGAACGGCGGACCGCGTTTCCTCGAGCTGCTCGACGTGCTCGATCAGCAGGACGTGCCGGGCGGCTTCCAGCTCGTGGTGGTCGACTCGACCAGCCGCGACGGCACGCCCGAGGCGGCGCGCCAGCGGGGCGCCCTGGTGCACCAGATCCCGCAGAGCGAGTTCGGCCACGGCAAGACCCGCAACCTGGGCCTGTCCCTGGCCGCGGGGCGCGTGGTGGCGCTCCTGACCCAGGACGCGCTGCCCATGGATCGCCACTACCTGCGCGTCCTGGAGGAGGCCTTCGCCGACGAGAGCATCGACGGCGCCTACGCGCGCCAGTTCCCGCAGCCCGACTGCGATCCGATCCTGGCCGAGCGCCTGCGGCGCTGGAGCGCCTCCCGCGACAGCTTCGTGGTGCAGGAGCTGGTGCCCGGCGACGCCGAGGCCTCGCGGCGCAAGTACGACGGTCTCGAGCCGATGCAGCGTCTGATGGCCTGCGCCTTCGATTCCGTGGCCAGCGCGGTGCGCAAGAGCACCTGGCAGCGCATCCCCTACCCGGACGTGCGCTTCGGCGAGGACGTGGCCTGGGGCAAGGAGGTGCTCCTGGCCGGCGGACGCATCGCCTTCGAGCCGCGCGCGCGGGTCGAGCACAGCCATCCGCTCGACATCAAGCGCGAGTTCAAGCG
This sequence comes from Planctomycetota bacterium, assembly GCA_044375105.1. Taxonomy (GTDB): domain Bacteria; phylum Planctomycetota; class UBA1135; order UBA1135; genus JBIKLM01. Next base: position 10,739 of record JBILNK010000066.1, on the reverse strand, counting down.
CCTGTATTGCGACCACAAGAACCTCTACCGCCTGTTCGGCGTGCGCAACGTGCCCACCTGGGGCCACGCCTGGCGCGGCTGGAAGCCCCAATCCAAGTACTACGCCGAGCTGATCGACAGCCAAGGCGGCCTGAGCGAGGCCGAAAAGCGCCGCTGGAAGCGCCTCGGCCATTGGCACGCCCTGTTCGAAGCTTCGGCCCAGTTCCTGGGCGCGCGCTCCTGGTGGAAATGCCAGCAGAGCGCCTTCTGGCGCTGGTTCGATCGCCGCATCCAGCGCGGCGTCTAAGGTCCACAGCGCGCGCAAAGCCCGCGCCGCGCTTCCTAGGGACGCGAGCCCTTGCGCGCTCGAACCCCTGGCGCCTGAACTCAAGGCGCCTCCACCCAGGGCGCTCGCATCCAAGGTGCTCGAACCGGGCGCTGCAAGTTGCCCGGACGGCGCGCGCTCAGCCGCGGCGCGCCGGGTGGCACCGCTTCGGGCGAGGGGCAGCACGATCGACGGCGCGCGAACATCGCCAGGGGCAAAGACGCACGCCACGGGGATGCGGACGCCGGCGATACGGGGGCGAGGGGCTCGCAGGGCGGCTGGGTCGCCGCTCCATCGAGGGAGCGCTCTGGGACGCGCGCCGGGAGTGCGGTCTTCGGAGTACGCGCCGAGCGTGCGCTCCGGGATAGCCTGTGCGGGCATGCTCGCGCTTCCCGATGCATCTGAGGGCCGGCCCCGGGCAGCGGCGCAGGCGGCGCTGCCGTTTCGGACGGCCCTGGCCCTGTGGTGGCGCATCGGTTGGATCAGCTTCGGCGGACCGGCGGCGCACATCGCGATCCTGCACCGCGAGCTGGTCGAAAAGCGCGCCCTGATCGACGAGGGGCGTTTTCTGCGCGCGCTCAATTTCTGCATGTTGCTGCCGGGGCCCGAAGCCCAGCAGCTGGCCACCTACCTGGGCTGGCTGCTGCACGGCGTGCGCGGCGGGCTGGCGGCCGGGATCCTGTTCGTGGTGCCCGGCGCCCTGGTGATGGCGCTGCTCTCGATCCTGTACGTCGAGCTGGGCGACCTGGCCGCCGTGGCGGGGCTGTTCTTCGGCCTCAAGGCCGCCGTGCTGGCCTTGGTGGTGATGGCCCTGCGCCGCATCGCCGGGCGCGCCCTCGGCCGGCGCGGCGCCAAGGCCCTGGCGCTGTTCGCGTTCGTGGCCCTGTTCGCCCTGGACCTGCCCTTTCCGCTGGTGCTGGCCGCCGCCGGCCTGTGGGGCGCCTTGACCAGCCGCGGGGGCCCGCGCAGCGAGGCCCCCGCAGCCCGCACGGCAGCCGAAGTCCAGGCGGCGCGCGGCGCCCGGCGCGCGGCCGCCTGGGCCCTCCTGCTGTGGCTGCTGCCGCTGGTCGGGCTGCCGTTGGCCCTGGGGCCGGAGCACGTGCTGGCCGAAGAGGCGCGCTTCTTCAGCGGCGCGGCGCTGGTGACCTTCGGCGGCGCCTACGCCGTCTTGAGCTATATCGCGAGCGCCGCCGTCGAGCGCTTCCAGTGGCTGACGACCCCGCAGATGGTCGACGGCCTCGGACTGGCCGAGACCACGCCGGGGCCGTTGATCCTGGTGGTGCAGTTCGTGGGGTTCGTGGCCGCCTACCAGCAGCCGGGCGGGTTGCCGCCGCTGCTGGCCGGCCTGTGCGGAGCCGCGCTGACCCTGTGGGTGACCTTCGCGCCCTGCTTCCTGTGGATCTTCCTGGGGGCGCCGTCGATCGAGCGCTTGACCGGCAGGCCGCGCCTCGAGGGGGCCCTGGCGGCGATCACGGCGGCGGTGGTCGGCGTGATCGCCAACCTGTTCGCCCACTTCGGCCTGCACGTGCTGTTCGGCGAGCTGGGGCGGGTCCAGTTCGGACCGGCGAGCCTGCCGGTCCCGGTCTGGTCGAGCCTCGACCCGTACAGCCTGGCCCTGGCGCTGGCCGCGGGCTGGGCCCTGTGGCGCCGCGTGCACCTGGGCTTCGTGCTGGGCGGGGCCGCGGGGCTGGGGGCGCTGCTGCGGCTGTGGGCCTGAGGGCCGCGGAACTCGGCGGCGAGTGCGACGCACGGGGGCCGGGCTGCGGCGATCGTCCGGGGGCCAGCGCGGGTTCGGGCCCAGACCCCGGCGCGCGGCGGCGACGGGGGGCGGGAGCGCCGGACCGGGCAGCGGACCGGCCCCATCGCTCGCGCGGGGCCAGCGGGCTGCGTAGGCTCAGCGCATGTTCGCGCTCTTGGCTCTGCAGGCCCTCGAGGTGCCCCCGTCGGGCCTGGTGCAGTTTTCGGCGGCCCTGGAGGGCCGCGGCGAGCGCCTGCGAGGACCGGCGTTGCTGCTGGAGCTGGGCGGCGAGCGGCTCGTGGCCACGCGCCAATCGGCTTGGACGCGGATCGATCGGGCTGGCGAGGAGCAGCCCATCGAACTGGCCGAATGGACCCGCATCGTGAGCGACGCCCGGCTGGATCTGCCCACGGGGCCCCTGGCCCTCGGCGGCCCCGCGCGCGGCGGACTCGACGAGTGGTGGTGCGACGTGCTGCTGCTCGAGCTCGGGCTCGAAGCGCCCGCGGAAGGACAGGCTCCCGCCGCGGCCGTTCAGCCCGAAGCAGCCCGTCTGCCCTCCGCGGCCCCCCTGCGCAGCGAGGCCCCGCGCCCGGGAGAGCGCCTGTATCTGGCCGGCCGGCCGGGCAGCGCCCGAGCGGTCGAGGTCGCCTCCCTGCAACAGGACCCGGGGCTGCCGGCCCTCGAACTGCACTGCACCCATTCGAGCGCGACCGAAGACCTGCTCGGGCTGCCGCTGTTCGACGCCCAGGGCCGCGCCGTGGCGCTGGTCAGCGAGCAGGGCCGCAGCGAGGGGCAGGGCTGGCTGCGGGCCCAAAGCCTCGCGCCCGCGCTGGCCCTGCCCGCGCCGCTGCGCGAGCGGCGCCTCGATCTGCGCACGCCGGCCGGGCTGTTCGATCGGCTCAGCGCCAGCGGCGACCGGATCCTGCTCAGTTCGAACCTGTTCGAGCGCACGCTCGGCAGGGCCCTCGACGGGGGCTCGGTCGGAAACTTCGAGAGCTGGGATCAATACCGCGGCGTGCACTTCTCGCCCGACGGCCTGTTCGCCGTCGGCATGCATCCGGTGCGCGGCATCGAGTGGGCCGAGGCCCTGGGCCTCGACGTGCTCAGCCGCTATGGCCGCCTGTTCGACCGGCTGGGCGCCCTCGAATTCGCGCCGGACGGCGCGCGCCTGTTCGCGGCCGAGGCCGGCGATCAGGGCCTGTTCGAGCTCGAACTCGGCAGCGATCTGGCCCGGCGCCTGGCGCCGCTCGGCGGAGAGCTGCTGGCCGTGGGCCCCGGCGGCGACTGGCTGGCGATCGGCGGCGGGCCGCGCGGGCGGGAGGTCGAGCTGCTCTCCACGGCCGCGCCCGAGGCCGTGCGCCTGGCGCGCTGGGAGCTGCCGGCGGAGCCCGCCGCGCTCGCCGCAGCCCCCGACGCGGCGCTGCTGGCCCTGGCCGCCGGCTCGAACCTCGAGCTGCTGGCCGGGCCGCAGTGGCAGCCCCGCTGGCGGGTCGAGCTGGGCCCCGGGAACATCCGAGCGCTGCACTTCGAGCCCGGCGGCCAGCACCTGTGGGTGGCGCTGGGCCGCCTGGCGGAAACGGACGCTGAAACGCGCTTCACCGATGGCTGCTGGGTCAGCCTCCTGTCCCTCGAGGACGGGCGCGAGCTGGCGCGCTCCCAGCGCTTGGCCGACCTGCCCTTCGATCTGTGCGCCTTCGGTCCCGGGCGGGTGCTGGTCGGCGACCAGTCCGGCCGGCTGACCGAATGTCGCCTGCCCGCGGCGCGCTGAGGCCTGCGGCAGACCAGCGCGGATCCCCCTCCAGCCTGGCCCGGCCGATGCCTCCACGGAAGCGGCCCGAGCCCGCCCGCCTGCCACGTCCCTGCGCCCGCAACCCGGCCTTCCCCGCCCCCCTCCCCATGCTTGCCTGCGCGCTCCTGCTGGCCCTGCCCCAAGTCGACACCCCGGTGCTGTGGGCCTGCCAGGCCGAGCACCTCTTCCAGGGCACCTACGCGCTGCTGCACGCCGGCTACGACGTCTCGATGGGCGGCGATTTCGATGGCGACGGCCGGCGCGACCTGCTGCTCGGCGGCATGAATTCCTGGGAGCGCTCGCCGGCCGACCTGGGCGGCGTGCTGCTGTTCAGCGCGCCGTTCCCGGCGCAGCGGCGCGGCGAGGTCTCGCCCCCGGCGCGCCTGCTGCTGCGCGGCGGACGCGGCGGCGAGCGTTTCGGCTGGTCGGCGGCGCTGGTCGGGGACCTGGATGGCGATGGGCGCAGCGACATCGCTGTGGGTGCGCCGCGGGCCTATGCGGGCGGGCTGCCCCGGGACCTGGCCAGCGAAGGCACCCTGTGGGACGAGCGCGGCTGTGTGTACGTCTACTTGTCGAGCGACCTGCCCCTCGAGGGCGACGGGGCGCTGGAGCCCGGGGAGGTGCTGGGCGGGGAGCGCGCCAGCCTGACCATCGCCGGGGACCGCCCGGGCGCGCGCCTGGGCTGGACTTTGTTGGGCTTGCCGGACCTGGACGGCGATGGCAACGCGGAGCTGGCCCTGGGCGCCCCCGGCGGCCTCCTCGGCGCCCCGGAAGAAGGCGGTTCGGTGGCGCTGATTCTCTCCAAGGACCTGGCCAGCGAGCGCAACCGCAGCGTGCGGCCGGGGCTGCCGCGCTCGCTGGGCAACCTGCACGCGCGAACCTGGCACGGCTCGGGACCGCACGACCGGCTCGGCATGCGCCTCGCTTGGTATGGCGGCGTGCTCGACGCCCAGCGCGCGGGCGAGCGCCAGCCGCGCTGGCCGACCGGATTGTTGGCCGGTGCGCCGCAGCTCAGGGCAGTCCCGCCGGGCACCCCGGGCGCCGACGGCAACCACTACCTGGCGGTGGCCGATGGGTATGCGCTGCTGATCCCCGGGCGCTGCTTGCTGGGCGCGGAGGACGTGCCGATGCGCATCGATCCGCCGGAAGCCGGCGGGCGCGGCTACTTCGGCTTCGCCCTGGCCGGGGACTTCGATGCGGACGGCGACGGGCTGGCGGAACTCTTGATCGGCGAGCCCAGCTTCGATGCCGCCCCCGAGCAGCCGGACCTGCGCAGCCACGGCCGCGCCACGCTCTTTTCCGGCGCGGATGGCGCGGTCCTGCAGCGTTTGGTGGGCCAGCAGGGCAGCGCCGAGTTCGGTTGGGCCGTGACCGGCCTCGGCCGGGCCAGCGACGACGCCTACGACGACTTCGCCATCGCCGCGCGGCTCTATTCCCCAGGCCCGCCCCTGGGCGACGACCCGCCTTGCCCCGCGGATCAGCGCCTCGGCTCCCCGGTGGCGGGCGGCGTCTTCTGGTACGAAGGCCAGCCCGAGCGCGACGCGGCTGGCGCGTTGCTGCCGGCGCGGCTGCGCCTGCTGTTCCTGGGACAGGACGGCCGCGATCGGCTGGGCCTGGCCCTGTGCCGGGCGGGCGACCTGGACGGCGACGGCTTCGAGGACCTGTGCGCTGCATCGCCCGCTTGGCCCGACGACGTGCGCGGCCATCCCGACTGGGAAGAGGTCGGCCGCTGTTACCTGTTCCGCCTGGGGCCTGCCGCGGAGGCGCGCGCCGGACGGGCTGGCCCGGCCCCGGCCAGCCTGGCGGAAGCCGCCGCGCGCCAGCGCGAAGCCTCCGGGGCGCGCGATGGCCGCTGACGAGGCCGCGGCTTGGCGCTGATATCCTCCCCGCGCGCCCTGCCTCCCGAGCCCATGACGACCCCCGCTGCGATCCCCGCGCGCATCTCCCTGGCCCAAGCCGCCCTGCGCTCCCGCGGTCTAGGCGCCCTGCTGGTGCCCTCCGCGGACCCCCACCTGTCCGAGTACCTGCCGGAGCGCTGGCAAGGCCGCCAATGGTTGTCGGGCTTCACCGGCTCGGTGGGGACCCTGGCCGTGACCGCGGACCGGGCGGCCCTGTTCGCCGACAGCCGCTATTGGTCCCAGGCCGAGCGCGAGCTCGAGGGCAGCGGCATCGAGCTGGTCAAGGTGCCAAGCGCCGCCAGCAGCGCCCACATCGATTGGCTGATCGAGCACACGCCGCGGGGCAAGCCGGTGGCGGTCGACGGCCAGGTGCTGGGCCTCGCGGGGGCGCGCCAGCTGCGCGGCGCTCTCGAGCGCGCCGGCCTGTCCCTGTCCAGCGAGCACGACCTGCTGGCGGACATCTGGCAAGGGCGCCCGGGCTTGCCCCTGGCGCCGATCTACGCCCACCGCCCGCCGGCGGCGACCCAGCCGCGCAGCGAGCGCCTGGCCGACCTGCGCCGACACATGCAGCGGCACGGCGCCAGCCACCATCTGATCTCGACCATCGACGACCTGTGCTGGCTGCTCAACCTGCGCGGCTCCGACGTCAGCTACAACCCGGTGTTCCTCGGGCACCTGCTGCTCGATTCGCGCGCCGGGACCCTGTTCGTGGCTCCGAACAAGCTGCCCGCCGAGCTGGCCCGCGAGCTGGCCCAGGACGGCATCCAGCCGGCCGACTACGCCGGCGCGCGGCGGGCCCTGGAGGCCCTGCCGAAGGAAGCCGCCCTGCTGCTCGATCCGCGCCGGGTGACCGCCGGCCTGACCGAAGGCCTGGCCTGCCGCACGATCGAGGCGATCAATCCGACCACCCTGGCCAAAGCGCGGAAAAACGCCGCGGAAGCGGCCCAGGTGCGCCAGGTGATGGAGCAGGACGGGGCGGCCCAATGCCGCTTCTACGCCTGGCTCGAGGCCGCGCTGCCGGGCGCGCGGCTCTCCGAGCTCGACATCGACCGGCAGCTCAGCGCCGAACGGGCGCGCGAACCGGGCTTCGTCGGCCTGTCCTTCGCCACGATCGCCGGCTTCCAGGCCAACGGCGCGCTGCCCCACTACCGCGCCACGCCCGAGCACTTCGCGCACATCGACGGGCCGGGCCTGCTGCTGATCGACTCGGGCGGCCAGTACCTCGGGGGCACCACGGACATCACCCGGGTGTGGGCCATCGGGCGCTTGCCCGCCGAAACCAAACGCGATTGCACCCTGGTGCTGAAAGGCATGCTGGGCCTCTCGCGCACGCGCTTCCCGCGCGGCACCCTGGCCCCCATGCTCGACAGCATCGCACGCGCCCCCCTGTGGGCCCAGGGCATCGACTACGGCCACGGCACGGGGCACGGCGTGGGGTACTTCCTCAACGTGCACGAGGGCCCGCAGAGCCTCTCCAAAGCCATCCCGGAAGCGCACATGGCCATGGAGCCCGGCATGATCACCAGCATCGAGCCGGGCATCTACCGCCCGGGCCGCTGGGGCGTGCGCATCGAAAACCTGGTGCTGAACGTGCCGGCGCCCCCGGGCGAGTTCGGGGAGTTCCTCGAGTTCGAGACCCTGACCCTGTGCCCAATCGACGTCCAGTGCTTGGACCTGGATCTGCTCGATACCTCCGAACGCGCCTGGCTGAACGCCTACCACGCGGAGGTGCGCCGGCGCCTGGCCCCGCGCCTCGAGGGCGCAGCGCTCGAATGGCTGCGCCGCCGCACCGAAGCGGTCTGAGCCCGGCGCCCGCCCCAGGCCGACGGACAATCACGAAGCGCTCGGCTCGGGCTGCGCCCGAGAGGGCGGAGCCGCCGGGCGGGGCCCGTGCCGCTCAGCCGCCCGAGCGCTCGGCCAAGAGCAGCTTGGCCACCAGCGCGGCGAAGCGCGCCGGCTCGGGGGGCGTCGCCCCTTCGCTCAGCAGGGCCTGACCATAGAGCAGGTCGCAATAGTCCTGGAAGCGCTCGGGCGCGCTTTCGCGCAGGCTCTCCAGCCGCTCGACCAGGCCATGGGCGGGGTTGAGCTCGAGGCGCCGGCGGCTGGCCGGGCCGCCCGGACCGCGACCGGACTCGCGCATCAGCTTCTCGACGTGCGGCGAGAAGCTGTGCTCCTCGCCGACCAGCACGGCCGCTGCGTCCGAGAGCCGGCTCGAGAAGGAAACGCCGCTGACCGCGCCGGAGAGTCGCTGCTGCATGGCCTCGAGCAGGGCCTTGTGCTGGCTTTCGAGCTCGCTGCGGCGCTGCTTGTCGCCCTCGTCCTCCAGCTGGTCGGCGCCCTTGCCGAGGGCCTGGATCTTGGTGCCGTGCCACTCCTCGAGGCGCTGGAAGGCGAACTCGTCCACGGGATCGAGCAGGAACAGGACTTCGTAGCCCTTGCCGCGCGGGCGCTCGAGGTGCGGGGAGCGACGCGCGGTTTCGAGGTCCGGCGCGGCCAGGGTGTAGATCGCCGGCTGCCCCGCGGGCATGCGCTCGACGTACTCCTGCAGACCGGTCCAGCCCTCGCCGTGGCTCGAGCGGAACAGGCACAGGCCCGCCAGTTCGTCCTGGATGTCGCCCTGTTCGAAATAGAGCCCTTCCTTGAGCACGGCGCCGAATTGGCCCCAGAAGGCCTCGAAGTCCCCGCGGCGCTCCTTGGAGAGACCGCCCAGGCTGTCCAGGACCTTGCGGGTCAGGCGCTTTTTGATCTGGGCCAGCTGGCGGTTGTGCTGCAGGGTCTCGCGCGAGACGTTGAGCGGCAGGTCGTTCGAATCGACCAGGCCGGGCACGAAGCGCAGCCAGGGAGGCATCAGCTCTTCGCAGTCGGCCGTGATGAACACGCGCTTGACGTACAGCTGGACGCGGCTCTTCTTGGGCTCGCTCTCGAACAGCTCGAGCGGCTTCTCCTTGGGCAGGAACAGCACCGCGGTGTATTCGTTGCTGCCCTCGGCGCGGAAGTGGATCGTCTCCAGGGGCTCGCCGAAGCCGCGCGCGATGCGCCGGTAGAGCTCGGCGTACTGCTCCGCGCTGACCTCGGCCTTGGGCCGCATCCAGATCGGCTTCTGGGAGTTGATCACGACCCACTCGCGGCGGGTCTCCTCGCTGCCCTCGATCGGCTGGCCCTGGTCGTCGAGCTTGGGCCCGCGGCGCTGGCTCAGCAGCTTGATCGGATAGGCGACGAAGTCCGAGTAGCGGCGCACGATCTCGCGCAAGACCCACTCGGCGGCGAAGTCCTGGGCCCCGGCCTCGTCCTCGTCGTGGGCCTTGAGGTGCAGCACGATGCGCGTGCCGACGGGCAGCTCGGGGAGCGGCTCGAGCTCGAAATGCCCGTCGCCCCGCGAGCGCCAGCGCCAGCCCTCTTCGCCGCCGGCGCGGCGGCTCTCGACCACGACCTCGTCGGCGACCATGAAGGCCGAATAAAAGCCCACGCCGAACTGGCCGATCAGCTCCGGGGCTTCGGCCTTGCCGCGCGCGTCGAGCAGGAAGCGTTTGGTGCCCGAGCGCGCGATCGTGCCCAGGTTCTCGATCAGCTCCTCGCGGCTCATGCCGATGCCGTTGTCGCGCACGATCAGGGTGCGCGCGGCGGGGTCGGGTTCGAGTTCGATCGCCAGCTCGCCCGCGGGGGCCAGGCGGGGATCGGTCAGGCCCAGGAAACGACGCTTGTCGAGCGCGTCCGAGGCGTTGGAGCACAGCTCGCGCAAGAAGATGTCCTTGTGCGAGTAGAGCGAATGGATCATCAGATCCAGGAGTTCCTTGGTCTCGGCTTGGAACTCCAAGCGTTCGGCTTTGGTGGTCATGGATCGGCTCGTCGGGGGGATCCGCCCCGGGAAGTCCTTTCCCGGTGGGCGGTCCGGCAGGATAGGTCCCGCGGGGCCCGGCTTCGATGCCCGGCTGCGGCGGCCGGGGTAAGTTTTCTGGCGGGCCTCCCGAGGGGAGCCGAGGCCAGGGCGGCAGATGTCCGCCGGGGAGGGTCCGCACGAGCCATGTGCGACCCGATCGAAACCCGCTGGATCCTGGCCCTGACCCTGCTCCTGCCTGGCTGTGGGGGCGGCGCGGCGCCGGCGGTGCCCCAGCCCCAGCCCCCGGCCCTGGCCTACGGGCCGGCGCCGACGGACCTGCTGGTGGGCGTGTTCGCCCCCCCGCTGGTTCCAGAGCTCTCCGGCGGTGCCTCCAGCGAGTTCTCGGTCGCCCCCAGCCTGCCCCCGGGTCTGACCCTGGCGCCCGACGGCTCGATCGGCGGCTGGCCGAGCGCCCCCACGCCCCGCGCGCTCTACACCGTCACGGCCAGCAACCCGGCCGGCTCCGCGAGCGCCAGTTTCGAGCTCGAAGTACACGCCGGCTTCGACCACGCGCTGCTGCTGTTCGGGGTGCACGTCGACCAAAGCCGGGTGGCGATCTGGCGCCACGACCCCCGTTCCACCGCTCTGGTCCCGATGGGCTCGGTGCGCACCGCCAAGTCGCCCCTGCGGGCGGCGACGGACCCCCTGGGCCGCTTCCTGTACGTGAGCTCGGCCGAGGAGGGCCTGGGCGTGCATCGCATCGACACCCAGTCGGGCAGCCTCGGTCCGATCGCGCTGGCCCAGACCGACGGGGGCAGCTTCGAACTGGCCCTGGCCCCCGACGGCCGCTGCCTGTACGTCACCAACCTGGGCTCCAGCTCCGTGGAGACCTTCCGCATCGACCCGGAGAGCGGCGCCCTGGGCAAGTTCGGAACGAGCCTCGAGTTGCCCGCTCCCGCGGGGCTGGCGGTCAGCCCGGACGGCCGTTTCCTGGCGGTCGGCATGTACGGCGCGGGCGGCATCGGCATCTTCGAACTCGACCCGCTCAGCGGCGCGATCGGGGCCCTGCACTCTGCGGCCCAGGTGGACTCGCCGATCGCGCTCGAATTCAGCGCCGATGGGCGCTCGCTGTACGCGCTCAGCTTCGCTGCGGCGCGCCTGTCGCGCTTCAGCTTCGCTGCGGCGGCCGGCAG
>JBILNK010000108.1:0-14117 GCA_044375105.1 Planctomycetota bacterium | reverse complement strand
GGACACGCCCCTGGCCCCCGTAAGCCTGTGCCGCAGCGGCGCGGTCCTGGCCGTGGCCAGCGCCGATGGCCAGAGCCTGGCCCGCTACCAGCTGACCGGCGATGGGAGCCTCTTCTATCTGGACCAGCGCGCCCTGGCCGGGCAGGCCAGCAGCGTGCTGGCGCTGCCCGACGGACAGCTGGTCACCGCGCAGCCGGCCGCGGGTCTGTTGAGCTGCCATTCCGCCGTGGACGGGCAGGGCCCACTCCTGGCACTGCACCAGGTGCGCCCCGGCCTGCTGGACCTGGCCCTGGCGCGCGGGCCGGCGGCGCTGGCCCCGCGCTCGCTGAGCCTCTACGCAGCCGCCACCACCAGCGGCGAGGTGCACGGCTTCGATCTGAGCGCTGGCATGATCAGCCCCACCGGCTCGAGCCAACCCTGCGGCCAGCGGCCGAGCGCCCTGGCGATCGATCCCAACCGAGGGCGCCTGTTCGTCGCCGAGCAACTCTCCGACGCGGTCGCCCTGGCGGGCATCGGAGGGCCTCCCGGCAGCCTCACGGCCTGTCAGGGGCTGATGCCGGCCTTGAGCCTGCCGCGCGCCCTGGCGATCAGCAGCGACGGATTCCACCTGGCGGCCGCCGGCAACGACGGCGTGCGCCTGTGGCGCATCGCCAGCGAAGCCACGGGCGCGGCCATCGCTCCCCTGTGGACCGATCAGCAAACGGCCGGCGAAAGCCCGAGCGCTGTGGCCTTCCATCCGAGCGGTCAGTTCGCCTTCAGCGCGGACCGCAGCGGCGATCGGCTGCGCTGGTTCGAGCTCGACCCGACCCTCGACCGGCTGGCGCCGCTCGGCTCCCTGGACCTCGGGGCCGGCGCGCGCCCGCGGGCCCTCGACCTGAGCCGCGACGGGCGCTGGCTGGCCGTGGCTTGCTCCGGCGACGACAGCCTGCGCCTCTTTGCCATCGCCCCACTGACCGGCGCGCCCAGCGAGGTCCTGCGGCGCCCGGTGGGCAGCGACCCGCGCTGCCTGGCCTTCAGCCCCGACGGGCGGCTGTTGGCCCTGGGCGAGTTCGGCGCCGAGCGGGTCGTCCTGTGGCGGCTCAGCGCCCCGGGCGAGCCCACGGCCCTCGAGACCGTCGGCAGCGCTGCGGCCCTGGGCGGCCCCCACGCGCTGGCCTTCGCTCCCGAGGGCGACGCCGTGTGGGTGGCCCTGTTCGGGGAGGAGCGCCTGCGGCGCCTGTCCGCCAGTCCGGTCAGCGGGCTGCTGGCTTCCCTGAACGAGGCGCTGCTGCCGACCGGCAGCGGGCCGGCGGCCCTGGCCCTGTCCCAGCGCTGGCTGCCCTACTGACCGGCGGAACCCGGGACGGACCCGCTGCCCGCTCGGCCGGGCTCGCCGGCCCGGGACCGATCTGCCGGGCACGATCCCACGCGCCCCGGAGCGGCCGCGCCGAGGCTGGGCAGAGCACCCAGGGCGCTCCGGAATCGGCCCGGCTTCCCAGGTTTTGGGGCGGAAGCTAGAACAAATACCGGTGGGCCGGTTCCGGCTGGCGGGCGCATTCCGCGCCTCGCAGCCCTCCCCCCCTTCCCTTCCCGAGCTTGTACGACCGACGCCGAGACCTATCCCGCGCCGCGCGACGCCCAAAGCCCCGCAGCACACTGCGGATCGACCTTCGGGGCAACCGTGGACGCTGGGCAGCCGGCGCTCACGGCCGCGCGTCCAGCGCCCCGGGCCCCGTGCACACGAACGCGGGACGCCACGCGGCGACGGTCGAAGCCAAAGCCGCACCACCGCCCCCCCGGACCGAGGTCCACGACCCATGACCAAGAAGCTCTACGTAGGCAACCTTGCCTGGGGCACCACCACGGACACGCTGCGCCAGGCCTTCGCCGAGGGCGGGCGCGCGGTGGCCGACGTGTACATCGCCATGGACCGCGAGACCAATCGACCGCGCGGTTTCGCCTTCGTCGAGATGGGCAGCCCGGCGGAAGCCGAAGCGGCCATCGCGGCCCTCGATGGTCGTTCGATCGACGGGCGCAACATCCGCGTCAGCTTGGCTCAAGAGCGCGCTCGACCGGGCGGCCCCGGCGGAGGCCAAGGCGGCGGTCCGCGGGGGCCCCGTCCGGGCGGGCCCGCTGGCCCGCCGCGCGGATTCGCCGGCGGCGGTCCCCCGCGCGGCGACCGCGGCGCCCCTGCGGGCGGCGATCGGGGACCGGATCGCAGCGGACCGCCGCGCAGCGGCGGTCGCTCAGGCGGCCGCGGCGAATGGAGCGAGCGCGGCGAAAAACCTGGCCGCGGCGAATGGGGCGAAAAGCCCCCGCGCGGCGATCGGGGCGAAAAGCCGCCCCGCGGCGGCGGCAAGCGCGGTGCCTGGGGCGACGACGACGACAGCCTGTGAGCCCAGCCTGGGCGGGGGATCGCGCCGGGCGCAAAGCCTCGCTTCGCACCGGAGCGAAAGCTTGAAAGCGATCGTCTCGGGCCGCGCCCGAGACGGCTCGCCGTGGATCGGGTGGATTGCGGAGCGAGCGACGCGGCGCTGACAGGCCTAGGGCTGATCGGCTCGGGCTGCGCCCGAGCCCTGGAACCCGCCCGTCCGCCTGCCCTTGGGCCGACCTGCGCCGGCCACAGAGGGTGCGGCGAAGCAGCTAAGCTCCGCCCTGTGCGGGCCCAGGCATCGCCGCGCGGGCTTTGGACGCGGCTCCTGCGCCAGCGGCCGCCCGGTCTCGGTCGGTTCCCCCCACGTGGGGCCGATTCGACGCGACCCCAAGACCAGACTCCGCCGAAGCCGCGAAGCTCCGGCGGGATCGTTGGACTGGCGTCCGCGGCGCTGCCGGGGACCGGCCGAGCTCTGCTGTCCAGAGGCTTGCGGGCGGAGGCCGCCCGCTCGCTTCGTCTGCGCTCAGCTCGCTCCGCCGGCCGCCGGCGGACGCCAGGCATCGCTGGCGGCGTCGAGGTGCGCCACCAGGCCGCTGATCGGGACGCGCACCTGGGCCATGGAATCGCGCTCGCGCACGGTCACCGTGCCGTTTTCGAGGGTCTCGCCGTCCACGGTGATGCAGAAGGGCGTGCCGACCTCGTCCTGGCGGCGGTAGCGCCGCCCGATGGCGGCCTTCTCGTCGTAGAAGGTCGAAAAGCGCGCCTTGCGCAGCAGCCGCCCGATTTCGGCGGCCTTCTCGGGCATGCCGTCCTTCTTGACCAGCGGCAGGATCCCGCAGGTGATCGGTGCGACCCGCGGGTGCAGGCGCAGGACCACGCGCAGCTCGTCCTCGACCTGCTCCTCGTGGTAGGCGTCGATCAGCAGGGTCAGGGCGATGCGGTTGATGCCGCCCGCCGGCTCGATCACGTGCGGGGTGTATTTCTCCTTGGTCTGCGGATCGAAGTACTCGAGCTTGACGCCCGAGGCCGCGCTGTGGCGCGAGAGGTCGAAGTCCGTGCGGCAGGCGATGCCCTCGAGCTCGCCCCAGCCGAAGGGGTACTCGTACTCGATGTCGCTGGTGGCCGTGGAGTAGTGGGCTAGCTCGTCCTTGTCGTGGGGCCGGATGCGCAGCTTGTCCGGGCGGATGCCGAGGTCCAGGTACCAGCGGTGGCGCTCCGCCACCCAGTATTCGAACCACTGGCGTTCCTCGGCCGGCGGCACGAAGAACTCCATCTCGGCCTGCTCGAATTCGCGCGTGCGGAAGACGAAGTTGCCCGGGGTGATCTCGTTGCGGAAGCTCTTGCCGATCTGCGCGATGCCGAAGGGCGGCTTGAGCCGCGCCGCGTTCATCACGTTCAGGAAGTTCAAGAAGATGCCCTGGGCGGTCTCCGGCCGCAGGTAGGCGATCGCCCCGGAGTCCTCGACCGGCCCGATGGTGGTCTTGAACATCAGGTTGAACGCGCGCGGCTCGGTCAGCTCGCCTTCGCACTGCCCCGGGCGCTTGCTGGGCTTCTCGGGGCAGCGCGCGTCCTCGAGCTTGTCGGCCCGGAAGCGCGCCTTGCAGCGCTTGCAATCGACCATCGGGTCGGAGAAGCCCCCCACGTGGCCGGAGGTCTCCCAGACCTTCGGGTTCTGGATGATGGCCGAATCGAGCCCGACCACATCCTCGCGCTCGGTGACCATGCGGGCCCACCAGGAATCCTTGACCCGCCGCAGGAGCTCGACGCCCAGCGGACCGTAGTCGTAGGTGTTGCCGATGCCCCCGTAGATCTCGGAGGCCTGGAACACGAAGCCCCTGCGTTTGCACAGGGACACGATCTTTTCCATCGAGGTGGGAGCGGCGGCCATGGTCGAGGGGGGGGCGCTGAGGAAGGCTCCTGTCCCGCAGCGGGCGCAGGTCCGCGGAGTCTAGCCCGCGCCAGCTCGGGAATCCGCCGGCCCGACGGCAGGCCGAAGCAACGCCGGCCGTACGCGGCCGCCCGGAACCGGCGCAAGCGTTGGTCCCTCCGCGGACCGAGGCCGCCGGCGCCGATCCAAACCCAGGGCAGCTGCCCGCCGCAGAACCCGCGGACGCCACGCTCGAGTCTCCGCCCGCGGACCCGGGCGAGCCGCGGCGCGCAGCGCTGCCCTCGGCGAGCCAAAGCGGCACCCTGCGCGCGCACCTGAATGGTTCGCAGCAGAAGCACCGAAGGTCCCAGACCCCGCTCCGATGTCGGCTCGCTCGCCAGCGTCCGGTAGAGGCGAGCGGCGCGGCCCCGGAAGCTGGCCCCGCGCCGCCGCCGTGGCACAGATTGGCCCCTGCACGAGCCGCGCAGGGGGGGGGCGAGCCCCATTCGGGAGCCCGATGGCGGCTCGCATTGACCCCCGGCGTGGGGTGCCGCCATGCTCCAGGTTCATGGCACTCCCCCCCCCTTCCGCCGGACCGATCCAGGGCACCGCCGCCCTGCGTCTGATCGGGATCAGCCTGTGCATGGGCGCCACCCTGTTCCTGGGGATGGCGCTGTTCCTGCCCCTCGAGCAAGCCGCGCCGGAGCGGGAGCCAGGCTCCCTGGCCACGCTGCTTTCCATGGTGCACGCGGGCTTCTTCGGCATGGCCTTCGCCGCGGTGCTGTTCATCGGCCGACCGCGGCTGGAGGCGGCCCGCCAGGCCCGCGACCAGATGCGCCTCAACCAGGCGATGATCCTGCGCTGGGCCGGGCTGGAAGCGCCGGCCCTGCTGGGCATCGCCGTGCTGCTGACCGCGCGCCTCGAGGGCAGCCTGGCGGGAACCCCGCTGCTCTACGCCAACCTCGGCAGCTACGTGTTCTTCCTCGCCGCCCTGATCCTCGATCTCGGCAGCCCCCTGGACGCCAGCGAGCCCGCCCCATGACGACACTCGCACGGCGCGCCGCTCCCCAGCGCCTGTTCTCCGAGTTCCTGGCCGCCGATCCGGCGCGGCTGCACTTCGCGGCCCACAGCCACCATCTGTGGCCGGACGCCACGCGCGCCGCCCAGGACCAGGCCTGGAGCGATGCCGCCAGCAGCGTCGACCACAAGTGGAGCCGCATCTTTTCCGAGGTGCTGCCGGAGGCCCAGGGCCACCTGGCGCGGCTCTTGAACGCGCCGGACCCGGCCGCCTTCGCCTTCGCCCCCAACGTCCACGAGCTGTTCGTGCGCCTGTGCTCGGCCGTGGAGCGCCCGGGCCCCCTGCGGCTGTTGGCCACGGGCAGCGAGTTCCATTCCTTCAGCCGCCAAGCGCGGCGCTGGGTCGAAGCGGGCTTGGCGACCCTCGAGCTGGTCCCCGCGGAGCCCTTCGGCGACTTTCCCCAGCGCTTCCGGGCCGCGGTGCGGCGGGGCGGACATGACCTGATCTGGGCCAGCCACGTGCTGTTCGACTCGGGCTACGTGTTCGAATCGGTCTTCGAGCTGCTGGCGGAGGCGCCCGCCGAGGCCCTGGTGTGCGTGGACGGCTACCACGGATTCATGGCCCTGCCCACGGACCTCGGGCCCTTCGCCCGCCGCGTCTTCTACACCGCCGGCAGCTACAAGTACGCCATGGCCGGGGAGGGCGTGTGCTTCCTCTACGCACCTCCGGGCCTGGCGCCGCGCCCACGGGACACCGGCTGGTTCGCCTCCTTCGGCACCCTGGAAAGCAGCCCCTCCGGCGAGGTCGGCTACGGGCCCGGCGGCTACCGGATGATGGGCGCCACCTTCGATCCGAGCGGGCTGTATCGCTTCAACGCGGTGCAGCGGCTGCTGCTCGAGGAGGGCTGGAGCGTGGCGCGCATCCACGAGCACGTGCGCGGCCTGCAGAGCGAGCTGCTCGAGCGCCTGGAGCGCGCCGGCCGGCCTCTGGGCCTGTGCGCCGAGCAGCTCGTGCCCGGACCGACGGCCCCCGATCGCGGCCATTTCTTGACCTTCCGTCGCGCCGATGCGGCCACCCTGCGGGCCGAGCTCGAGCGCGTCGGCGTGGTCGTGGATTCCCGCGGCGATCGCCTGCGCGTCGGGCTCGGCCTCTATCACGGGTCCGCGGATTTGGAGCGCCTGGTGCAGCGCCTCGACCGCCTGGCGAGGGGCTGACCGAGCGCAGCGCCCGGCCGCGCCGCGCTCGCCGGGCCGCTCCAATGCCCCAGAGGCCGAGGTGGCGGCGCGCCTCCGCGGTCGCTCGTCGGGAGCGAAGCGCCGGCGATCGCGGCGCGGGCAGAGCGCCCCCGGGAATCGGAAGCTCCCGGGAAGTTGGCCGCCGCGCGCAGATTGCCGCCGCTGGGGCCGGGCAGGGCTTGGGCCGGGGCACGCCGAGGCCTAATGTTGGATAGTTGGCCGCGCGGAACCCGCCGGCCGCCCCTCCGACCCCCACACCGCGGGCCCCGCCCGCCGCCCCCCATGCCGCCCATCGCCGTTGGTTCCGCCGCTCCGGACTTCACGCTCAAGACCCAAGACGAGAAGGAGTGGAAGCTGTCCGCCCACAAGGGCAAGAACGTGGTCCTGCTCTGGTACCCGCTCGACTGGAGCCCGACCTGCGAGAAGGAAAACTGCAAGATCTCCGCGGAACCGGTCCTGTCCGGCCCGGACACGGTCGTGGTCGGCATCAGCCGCGACTCCACCTGGAGCCACAAGGCCTGGAAGTCCAGCAAGGGCATCAAGCACGACCTGCTGGCGGACCCGATGCTGGCGGTCACCAAGCAGTTCGGCCTCGAGCACCCCGCGGTGCCCTTCATCAGCCACCGCGCCACCGTGGTGGTCGACAAGACCGGCAAGGTCGCCTTCGTGCAGGTCCAGGAGAAGACCGGCGAAGAGCGCAACTGGGCCCCGATCCAAGACGCGCTCAAGAAGCTCTGATCCGCGCCGCCTCTGGCGCGCAGATTCCTGTGAAGCGAGCGACCCGGGGCCCAGCCCGGGTCGTTCGATCTTGGGGGCCCGCGAAGGCTGGTTTTGGACCGCCGCGCGTGCCCGGGCGCAGGCGGCGCCGGGTCGATTCAATCGCGATCGCGCTGGCCGGGCGAGCCCTGGAGCCCGGGCCGCGGGGCCGGCGGGGCCGGCTGGATCGGAGCGCGCGGCGCGAGGGCGCCGCTGGCGCGAGCGGGCGCGAGCAGGGACTCGAGGAGCGCTGCGGCCTGCTCGGCGCCGAGATCGCGCCCCGCGATCCGGCCCTTTGCATCCAGGACGAACAGGGCTGGGAAACTGCGCAGGTCCCAGGTGCGGGGCCAAGCGGCGTTGGGCTCCCCCAAGAACAGGTGCTCGCCCGCGAGGCCCTCGCTGCGCACGAGCGCCTGCGCGCCGGCCACGTCCTCATCCAGGTTGACGCACAGCAGGCGGAAGCGGCCCTCGTCGAGCGCGCCGCGCAGTCCATCGATCAGCGCTGCGCTGGGCTCCGGTTCGCCGCTCCACGAGCTCCAGAAAACGATCGCCAGAGGCCGGCTGCGATAGTCGGAAAGCCGCTGGGATCCGCCATCCAGCGAGCCGAACTCGATGTCCGGCGGCTGCTGGCCCAGCTGCAGATGGGACAGAGCGAAAATCCGCGGCGAGACGCTGCGCGCCAGGCGATGCTCTGGCAATTCGCGCTGCAGGCGTTCGTAGGTCGAGAGCGCGCGCTGGCGCTGGTCGGGCCGTGCCCCGAGCAGGTTCGCCAAGGAAAACAGGGCCCAGGCGCGGACCTCGGGGTTGTCGCTCCGCTCCGCCAGGCTCTCGAGCAGCTCTGACACCGATGCGAAGGACAGGGTGTCGACCAACCGGGCCGATTCCTGGATGGCCACCACCAGCCAGTCGTCGTGGGCATGGTTCGAGAGGATTTCCGCGAGGCAGCGCTCGCAGACGAGGCGCTGTTCCGCGGGCGTCCCGTCCGATCGCTCCGCATGCACCGCCAGCCACCAGCGCGCCGGCCCGACGCCTTCCTGGGCCAAGCCCTCGAAACGCGGCCACCAAGCGCGGGCCGGATGCTGGGCCGGATCCGGCGGCTCCTCGGACCGGCTCCACCGCTGCCACCAGCGCTCCCGGTCGCCCTCGTAGCGCCGGATCAGCACGTCGCATAGGCGCCGCCGGCCGCGCTCGGCCGCTGGGCTTTGGGGGTAGGCGACGAGCAGCTTGACCAGCAGCTGATCGGCCTCGGCCAGCGCCGCGGGTTCCCCGCGTGCCGGATCCGAGAGCGCGGCCTCCGCGAGGGCCAGCAGGGCGGCCGCCCGCACCCGGTCCGGCTGGCCATCGGCCAGTCCGACCAGCGCCCAGCCATCCGCACGGGCGCGGGGCAGGCCGACCACCGAGTCGGCCAGGAGCATCAGGCAGCGCTCGAGTTCGGCGGGCGACAGCCCCCCGGCGCCCAAAAGGGCTTCCAGCAGCTCGAGGGTCAAGACCCGCTGGGCTCCGGGGGGCAGCCGCCGGGCGGGAAGGTTCTCGAGCAGCCAGAGGCGGCCGGAGCCATGGCCGCGCTCGACCAGGGCCTCCATGCGCAGCCAAAACGGCTCGATGTCGAGGGCTTCCCCAGGCCCCAGGATCCGCCGGGCCGCGGCCAGATCGCGCTCGAAATCGGCCACGGCGACCGATAGGTCCTGGCCGCCCGCCGACTCTGCGGCCTCCGAGGCCGGCGCGGTTCCGGGCAGGGTGGCCGGAAGCCGGGCGCTGCCCGCCTGCGCCGACGCCACCAGGGCGGAGCTGGCCAGCAGCCAGGCGGCGCCGGCCCACCAGGGCCGTCGGTCGGGGGACGAAGGTCGGGAGCGCATCGCGGGGGGCTGCCTGCCGCCGGCGAGTCGGCGGGCAGGTTCCCAAGCCCCCACTGTAGCGGCCCGACGCGCAGGCCCGGAAATCCGGACCGCTGCACGGCCCGCGGGAGGCGGATTCGAGCCCCCGGGCCACGCGGGAGCGCCGCGCTTGCCCTCGGAGGCGGCCGATCCGGCACCTATATTCCGAGCATGCAAGCTGGAACTGCCGCGCCCTCGGCCTGGCGCGCCCCCCTCTCGGCGAGGGCACGCCTGGGCGAAACCCGCAAGGAGCTGGACCGGATCGAGGACAAGGTCCTCTCCGCAGGCCGCCTGACCCCGGACGAAGGCCTGTTCCTGCACGAGCACGGCGACCTGAAC
Source organism: Planctomycetota bacterium (assembly GCA_044375105.1). GTDB lineage: Bacteria > Planctomycetota > UBA1135 > UBA1135 > JBIKLM01. The sequence goes on along the minus strand of JBILNK010000108.1, from coordinate 4,675 downwards.
CTGCTGGGCAGCCTGGCCGACCAGGTGCGCCGGCGCCTGCACCCGCGGGCGATCGTCACCTACATCGTCGACCGCAACGTCAATCCCACCAACGTTTGCATCACCGACTGCGGCTTCTGCGCCTTCTATCGGCGGCCCGGACAGCAGGGTGCCTACGTCCTGGATCGCGAGGTGATCCATGCGAAGCTGGCCGAAACCGCCGCCCTGGGCGGCCGCCAGGTGCTGATGCAGGGCGGGCACCATCCGCAGCTCAAGACCGCCTGGTGGGCGGAGCTGTTTTCCGACCTGCGCCAGCGCTTCCCGCTGATCAACCTGCACGCGCTCTCGGCGCCCGAGCTCGACCACCTGGCCAAACTGGACAAGCGCCCCGTCGAGGCGGTGATCGCGGACCTGTACGCCGCGGGGCTCGGTTCGGTGCCCGGGGCCGGGGCCGAGATGCTGGTCGAGCGCGTGCGGCGCTTGATCGCGCCCAAGAAGACCTCCACCGAGCGCTGGCTCGAGATCCATCGCCGCATCCACGAGGCCGGCCTGCGCAGCTCGGCCACGATGATGTTCGGCCACCTCGAGACCCCCGCCGAGCGCATCGAGCACCTCGACCGGCTGCGCCGCCTGCAGGACGAGACCGGCGGATTCACCGCCTTCGCCTGCTGGACCATGCAGCCCGACGGCGTGCCCGAACAGCACCTCTATCCGCAGAAGGCCACCCCGGGCGTGTACCTGCGCGTGCAAGCCTTGGCGCGCATCTATCTGGACAACTTCGCCAACCTGCAGACCAGCTTCGTGACCCAGGGCATGAAGATGGGGCAGATCACCCTGCGCTTTGGCTGCAACGACTTCGGCGGCACGATGCTCGAAGAGAACGTGGTCTCAGCCGCCGGGTGCAAGAAGCTGGAAGGCATCGAGGTGATCGAGCGCATGATCTCGGGCGCCGGGTTCGCCCCCCGGCGGCGCAATTCCTGGTACGGCATCGACGATGAGCGCGAGCCGGGCCCGCCCGTGCCAGCCAGCCGCGAAGCCGCCCGTTCCACCAAGCTGTTCCCCGCCCAGCCGGCCGCGGCCGGTGCCCGCCCGTGATGCTGCCCAACGCTCCCCAGGGCCAGGCCTCCCCCGCCGCACACAGCCCTTCCCGCCCCGGGTCCGGCTCGGGCCCGCGCATGGTCGAGCGCACCGGCGCGCTCGAGTTCTCCGCTCGCGAGCTGCGCCGCGCCGAAGCGGCCGGCTTGGGCCAGGTGGCCGCCAAGCTGCGCGCCGGCGAGCGCCTCGGCGCCGAGGACGGCCTGTGCCTGTACGCCGCCGAGGACCTGCAGGCGGTCGGCGCCCTGGCCAACCGCGCGCGCGAGCGCTGGCACGAGGATCGCACCTATTTCAACGTCAACCAGCACATCAACTACACGAACTATTGCAATAAGTTCTGTAAGTTCTGCTCCTTCGACCGCCTGCCCGGCCAGGAAGGGGCCTACCTGCTGAGCCCCGAGCAGGCGGCCGACAAGATCCGCGCCCACCTGAACGAGCCGGTGACCGAGGTGCACATGGTCGCCGGGGTCTGGCCCAAGATCCCCTACGGCTACTACCTGGACCTCCTGCGCGCGGTGAAGGCGGCCCGGCCCACGATCCACATCAAGGCCTTCACCATGGTCGAAATCGACCAGATCTGGCGGGCGGGCAAGCGCGACGCGGGCAAGGGCGATCTCCAGGAGGTCCTGGCGGACCTGGTGGCCGCGGGTCTGGGCTCCTGCCCGGGCGGCGGGGCCGAGATCTTCGCGGAGCGCGTGCACCAGCTGGGCTACGCCAACAAGATCAGCGGCGAGCGCTGGCTGGAGCTGGCCGGCGAGGTGCACCGCGCGGGGCTGCGCTCCAACTGCACCATGCTGCACGGCCATCTGGAGACCCCTGAAGAGCGCATCGACCACCTCTCGCGCCTGCGCGCGCTGCAGGACCGAACCGGCGGCTTCCAGACCTACATCCCGCTCTCGTTCCACCCGGCCAACAACGAGTGGAGCCACCTGCCGGGACCCACGGCGGTGGACGAGCTGCGCGAGCTGGCCGTGGGCCGCTTGATGCTCGACAACATCGCGCACATCAAGGCCTATTGGATCTTGATGGACGTGCCCGTGGCCCAGACGGCCCTGTCCTTCGGGGCCGACGACGTGGACGGCACGGTGGTCGAAGAGAAGATCTACCACGACGCCGGCGCCACCACGCCTCAGCAAGTCAAACGCGCGGAGCTGATCCGCTGGATCGAAGACGCCGGGCGCATCCCGGTCGAGCGGGACACGCTCTACAACGTGCTGTGGAGCGCCGAAAGCGCCTGAACGGCGGCACCCGGGTCGGCTGCAGCCCGAGGTCGCGAGGAGGCCGCGCCAACGGCAGCGGCGTGCCGGCCTGACGACGCAGCGGCCGATCGAGCTCGGAAGAGGCGGGCCAGCCGGAGCTCGGCAGGAGCTTGCCAGCCCGACGCTTGGGCATGCCTGGGCCCCGCCCCTGCCCGCCCCGCCCCACGGCCGCGGGCCGATAGCCATGGCAAGCCCGCATCCTTGCCCTCTGCAGCGCCGCGGAAAAGCTCTCCGGCATGAACCTTGCTATCTGCGGGGCGGCCCCGGAAAGGGACCCCGCCGCAGACCCGCGGCGCCCACTCCCGAGGACGCACGCCCTCCCCGGAGGACATCCCATGCGCCCCTGGTTCGCCCCGCTCGCCGCCCTGGCGCTTTGCGCCTGCGGCGTCGAGCACCGCACCCACGATCCCTTCGACCCGACCCTGAAGGTGCTCGAGCAGGAGCCCAACGACCAAGCCTTCAGCGCCAACGGCATCGGCCCGATCGGACCGGGCGCCCAAATCGAAATCTACGGCCAGGTGGCCGGCCAGGGCGGCTTCGGGCCCGACGCCGTGGATGGTTTCGCGTTCGTGGCCACACAGCCCCTGTGGATCGACTTCGCGCTGTTTTCTGGCTCGGCCTTCCCCGCGGACCTGGACCTGTGCCTCTACGACCCCTGGAGCGGCGTCACCGTCGACTGCTGGCAAGGCTACGGGCCGAACGAATTCGGCGGATTCTCCGTGCCCGGCACGGGCCAGGAGTTCCACCTGGTGGTCGTTGCGGCCAGCGGCGCCGCCAGCTATCAGCTGAACCTGTCGGTGCAGGCGCTGTGGGGCTACTCCCTGGCGGAAACCAGCGCCACGCCGCGCGGTTTCGACCGCGGCGAGCAGCCGGCCCTGCGCCACGCCGAGGCCCTCGAGCGCTATCGCGCTGCAAGCGCCGCGGCGGCCGAGCTCGCCCCCCTGCCCGAGCCCGAATTCGAGCTCTGGACCCTCTCGGCCGACGGCCACCTCGAGCGCCGTCCCGGCTGGCGCCTGGGCGAGCGCCTGGCGATTGGCGCGCCCCTCGGTGGACGCGCCGCGGACCCAACAAGAAGGCAGTGAAGTCCCTTGCGGCCGGCCACAGGAGTGCGCCGGCCGCCCTCTGGCCTTTCCCGGGCGCGACAGAGCGCGAGCCCCAGGCGTGAGCCCCGCCAAAGCGGCGCGCCACGCTCCCGGACGCCTGGCCCATCCGCCCGGGCGCGCGGCGCCTGGGGAGCTCTGGGCAGACCGACCCGACCTGCAGCCGAGCAATTCCCCTGGCCCGGCAGGCGGCTGTCGGGCCGCCACTCGGAGATCCCAAAGGCTGGGCTCAGCGGGACAAGAGCAAATCGACTCGCGCGCCGCCCGAGGCACCGGCTTCCATGGGATGGGGCCGGTGGGCCGGTGGGCAGCCGGCGCACAGCACCTCCGCCCGTGCAGCCCCGCGGGCTCCGTCGGCCCAGCCAGCTCCCTGGCTGGCTCAAAGGCAGCTATGCTCGGGAGGCTGTTCCCTACCCAGGACGCCTGTGCGTCGACCGAAGTACATTCCGCGTGTCTCGATCGCTCTGGTCAGCGCCCTGCTCACGGCGCTGCTGGCCGATCGGTGTGTTTGGCTCTGGCGTGCGAAGACGGGACTGCCGGCGGATGCCGCGGCGGTGGATGCGGCCCTGCGCCAGCGCCTCGACCGGCTGGCGGATTTCATGCCCCGCACCGGCGACCGCGAGCGCACCGAGGCCAGCGATGGGGTCACTCGCCTGCATCCCTACACGGGCATCGAAGCGGGCTTCGACGAGGGCGGCGTGTTGGCGCATTTCCGCGATCCGTCGAACCAGGGCAAGTTCGAGGTGCTGGTGATGGGCGGGTCGGTGGCCGTGCACCTGGGCGACTATCTGGTGGCCAGGCCGCCGAAGGCGCTGCGCGAGGCGGCCCGCGCCGCCGGGCGCGAGCTCGTGCTGCTCAACTTCGCCCACGGGGGCTTCAAGCAGCCCCAGCAGGCCAACCGGCTGCTGTACCTGCTCTCGCTCGGCGCCCGACCGGAGGCGGTGCTCGAACTGGACGGCTTCAACGAGGTGGCGGTGGCCTTCGAAATCGGACGCGAATTTGGCATCCATCCGCTCTATCCCTACGGCTGGCAGTCGGTGCTGCCCGAGCGCCTGGCGACGGGCCGGGAGCGCCTGCGGGTGATCGCGGGCCTGTTCAGCGAGCGGGAGGGACTGACCGAGCTCCTGGACCGAAGCCGCGAGCGGGGCTGGCTGCAGAGCGCCGTGGCCAGCCGCTGGATCGAAGCGCGCTTCAACCGGGGTCTGGCGCGCCTGCAGGCCCTGCGCGAAGAGCGCGTGCAGC
>JBILNK010000330.1:0-2687 GCA_044375105.1 Planctomycetota bacterium | reverse complement strand
TTCAGATCGGTCAGCTCGGCGCGCTTCTGGCGGCTGTCCTCGAGGGCCGCCTCCAGCTGGCGATTGAGGCCCGAGAGCGCGCGGTTCTGGCGCGCCTGCAGGAGGCCGAAACCCAGGGGAGCGCCGACTAGCAGCAACGCCGCCAGACCGATCGAAAGGGCGCGCGCGGGCTCGCGCCGCACCCAGCGCAGGCCCTTTTCCAAGGGGCTCGGGGGCCGCGCGACGATCGGTCGGCCCTCCAGGGCGGCCTCGAGATCGGCGGCGAAGGCTCCGGCGCTGGCGTAACGCCGCGCCGGGTCCGCATCGAAGGCCTTGAGGCAAACCACCTCGAGGTCGCGCTGCAGGCCCGGCGCGATCTGCCGAGGCGGCGCCGGGCGGCCTTCGAGCACACGCTGCAGCGTGCGCTCGGCGCTGCCCGGATCCAGATAGGGCGATACCCCGGTCAAGCCCTCGTAGAGCGTGACGCCGAGCCCGTACAGGTCGCTGCTGGGCCCGACCTGATCGCCGCCGCCGCGGACCTGTTCCGGGGCCATGTAAGGCAGGGAGCCGATCTGCGAGCCGGTGCGCGTCAGCCGATCGGCCCCGGGCGCCGCAGCCAAGCCGAAATCCAACAGCAGCACGCGACCGTCCAGGCTCAGCATGACGTTGGACGGTTTGATGTCGCGGTGCACCACGCGCCGCTCGTGGGCGTGGGCCAGGGCCTTGGCCACCGACAGCAGGCAGCGCCCGACGGTCGCCGCGTAGGACCCGGAATACAGCGGCGGCATGGCTACGCTGCGGCCCGCGCGGCGCTCGAGGGCCGCCCACAGATCGGCGCCCGAGAGGGCGCTGCGCGGCTGGCCGGAGAGGTCCGCGAGCAGCTCCGCCAGGGTCGCCCCGCTGAGCAGCTCCATGGCGTAATAGGGCAGCCCGCGCTCCTCGCCAAAGCTGTAGATGGCCGCGATCCCCGGGTGCGAGAGGCGCGCGGCCGCCTCGATCTCGCGGCGGAAGCGGCGCCGATTGCCCGAAAAGAACAGGAGCTCGGGGCGCAGCACCTTGAGCGCCACGGCGCGCCCGAGGGACAGCTCCTGGGCCCGATAGACCACGCCCATGCCGCCGGCGCCGATGCGCCCCTCGAGGCGGAAATCCCCCAGGCGCTCGGGGATCGCAAACTCCTCGGACTGATCCCCCAGCAGGCCGGCGTCGCGCAGGCGCTCGAGGGCGCGCTCGAGCTCCCCGCGCCGGTCGGGGTGCGCGGCGAACAGCTCGTCCAGAGCGGCCAGGTCGGAGCGCTCGTAGGCGTCCAAGGCCGCTTGGATCAGGGCTTCGAGGGACGGGTCGGGGTCGGGGGGCGGCATCGTGTACGGAGGAACGATCCGCGTTCGGGCGGCCGGGTCTCGGTCCGGCAGCGGATTCGGTGCCAAGCGCTTCTGGCCCGGGTCAAAGCATGCCAGCAGGGCCCAGGCGCAGGGAAGCGTCCCAGGGGCGACCCGCTGCACCCGGACCAGGCCGCTCGATTCAGCCGCCCGGGATGCGCGCCAGCAGCGCCTCGAAGCGCGGATCCGCGCGCAGCAGCTCGAAGGCCGGCGCCTGGCGCAGGCGCTGGGCATCTCCGAAGCCCGCCGCGATGGTGCGCTCCAGCAGCTCGAGCCCGCGCTCCTGGGCCAGGGCCTCCGTCTGCCCCTGCCCGGCCGCCCGGGCCGCCAGGGCCAGCTTGCCCAGGGCGTAAACCCCGTCGTAGAGCACGTCGGCGCGCTCGAGGGCCAGCTCCGCACCCTCGGCGACCCGCGCCAGGCCCTCGTCGAAGCGGCCCTCGACCCCGCGCACGGCGCCCTCCGCGAACAGGGCCGCCGCCAAGCTGACCTGGACGCTCAGATGCCCGCCGGTGGCCTCGAGGGTCTCGCGCAACAGCGCTACGGACCGGCCCGCCAGCAGGGCCGCCCGCGGCGTGTCCCCGAGCTCGAGCGCCAACCCCGCCTGACCGGCCAGGGCCGCTCCCAAATAAAACGGATATTCGATCAGGTCGGGATGTGCCGTGCAGAGGCGCTCCAGGGTCGCCACGGACTCGCCCACGGTGGCATCGCCCGCGGCGTGATCCCCGTTCGCGCCCTGGAAGATGCCCAGGTTGAGGGCCAGCACCGCCAGACGCTTGCTCTCCTCGGGATCCTGGGGGAAATCGCGCGCCAGCGAGCGCGCCGCCTGGAGCCCCGCCCCGAGCACCGCCTGGGTGCGGGCCGCATCGGAGCCGCTCAGCAAACGCACGCCGTAGTTGTTGGCCAACTGGGCCATCAGGCGCCGCAGGCGCAGCGAATCGGGTTGGGCCGCGAGCCAGACGGAGAGCTCGTCGAAGGTTTCGGCATAAAGCGGATCGGCGTCCTCGACCCGGCCCAGGTTCTCGAGCGCGGCAGCCTGGCCGCTCGAGTTCGAAAACAGCGCGATGGCCAGGTCGATGCTGTCGGGAGCCAGGGGCTGGAGCCGCCGTGCCAGATCCACGCCGCGGCCGTGTTCCTCGGCGGCCGCTTCGAGCTCGCCGCGCGCGAACAGGGCGAACGCCAGCGAATCGTGCATCAGCGACTGGTCGATGCCCAGGCGGTGGCGCTCGAGCGTGCACAGGTCGTGGGGCGAGAGCAGCGCCAGGGACTCCCTCCAGAGCGTCTCGGCGCGCTCCATGTCGCCCTGGCGTTGGAACAGGATGCCGAGCTGGGTCA